>NZ_JBPEHH010000014.1:0-72455 GCF_054177595.1 Haladaptatus ordinarius
AACTCGAAGAACGACAACTTCAGACCTGGGAACGGATGGAAGTCTTGCTGAGTCTGTACTCGGTGATTGCTTGGAAGGTACTGGAGTTACGAGAGCTTGCTCGTGGTGAGAGTTCTCCTTCCGCTGAGGTCCTGTTGAACGAGGCAGAGCGCACAATTCTGGAAAAGAAGTTTCCAGAATTGAGCGATCAAGACGGGAAGGCCTACGCAGTGAGTGTGGCAAAACTCGGCGGGTATCTGGATCGAGGCTCAGATCCTCCACCAGGCTGGCAGACGATGTGGAAAGGACTGCAGAAGCTGCGCATGTGGGCGGAGGGATACGAACTTGGTGCTGAATGAGCGGTGAAAGCGCTCATTCAGCGATACTCACCATGAATCTCAGCTTCTCTCCGGTATCAAAGACAGAGTACTCATAGCGACTCAAGGTTCAGTTCCAATAATGACCGCATTTTGACTCATTCCTTCTTCTCAGATCTCATTTGATTAGATTTTCTCTCTATCACTGACTTATGGGTAAGAGACAGCGCTAAAGCACGGGGTTTTCTCGCTACCACAAGATAATTTATACACGAGGAGGAAAATCACGACCCGTGATACGACGGACATGAGTTCGATACGAACCGTGCTCTCCGACCCCGACGAATTTTTCGCCCGTCGAAATACCTCCCCGACGGTCGTTCTCCCAGCCTTGGTGGTGGCGATGCTCGGCGTTATCGGCATCATGAAGTCGCTGTTGACGGCGTGGATTCTCGACGGACCGAACACGCCGCCCACGTTCCCGATACTGCTGGCGACTTCGCTCGTAATACCGTTCGTCTTCTGGGCGTTCTACGGCGTCGTGTTCTACGCCATCTCGTCGCTGTTCGACGCGGATGACTCACTGCGCGATACCGTGGTTCTCACGGGGTGGGGATTCCTACCGGGCGTTCTCTACGGCGTGCTTACGCTCGTGGTCGTCGCCGTCACGCTCGACCCCTCACCGACCACGGGCGGCGGTTCCAGAACTGCGATGGAGATGGTGGCGAGAGGGACGCTCGCCTCGCTCGTCTTGGGTTTCGTCGACCTGCTGTTCACCCTCTGGAGTGCCTACATCTGGGTGGCGGCGGTCCGACACGCCCGGAACGTCACTCGCCGACAGGCCATCGTCACGGTCGGGGTTCCGGTCGGCCTGTTGGCGATTTTCGACGTGGTCGGACTCTCGATACCGGTGTGACCGGACGGGAGCTTTCAAGCCCACTCCACACATAGTGCCCGTAAATGGGTAATTCTGCACTGCGGCAACTCGCCGTTCTCGAAGAGGTCGGCTTCGACGAACTGGATGGCTCGCTGGTAGCAGTAGACGCACACAACTGGCTCTATCGCTACCTGACGACGACGGTAAAGTGGACGCGAGATGAGGTCTACACGACCGAGGACGGAACCGAGGTGGCGAACCTCGTCGGCATCGTCCAGGGGCTTCCGAAGTTCTTCGAACACGACCTGACGCCTATCTTCGTCTTCGACGGACGCGTGACCGACCTGAAAAGCGACGAGATAGAGAGCCGGCGCGAACAGCGCGAGAAACTGGAAGACAAGCTAGAAGAGGCACGCGAGGAAGGCGATACGATAGAAATCGCGCGACTCGAAGCCCACACTCAACGACTCACGCCGGTTATCCAGGAGACGACGCGGGAACTGCTCGAAATGCTCGACGTGCCGGTCGTCGAAGCCCCCGCCGAGGGAGAAGCGCAGGCAGCACACATGGCGCGGCGCGGCGCGGTCGATTACACCGGTACCGAAGACTACGACGCGCTGCTCTTCGGGTCGCCGCTCACGCTCCGCAAACTCACGAGCAAAGGCGACCCGGAACTGATGGACTTCGACGCCACGCTCGACGAACACGACGTCACGTGGGAGCAACTGGTGGACATCGCTATCCTCTGTGGAACCGACTTCAACGAGGGTATCTCCGGCATCGGCCCGAAGACGGCGTTGAAAGAAGTCAAGGAACACGGCGACATCTGGGCCGTCCTCGAAGCCCGCGAGGAGTACATCGAGTACGCAGACCGAATCCGCGAACTGTTCCTCGACCCCAACGTCACCGACGAGTACGAGTTCGACGCCACGATGAACCCGGACATCGAGGCCGCCCGCGAGTACGTCACCGACGAGTGGTCCGTACACGTCGACGAGGTGGAACGCGGCTTCGAGCGAATCGAGGAGAGCGTGACCCAGACCGGTCTCGACCAGTGGACGTGACGAAGGTCACAGGAATACGCTAGTCGTGCTAGCAGTCGCGTTATAGGTATTCATCTTCGATGGCACATTTCGTCCGTCGCCTTTCGGTCGCGGATTCGACCTGATCAAATCGTTCGAAATCGTGGGTCTGCGTCGATGAATGAACGCCGAAGTGTGCATCGTTATCCGACGAGTGAAATTACCTGAATCGGGTTACGACGCTCTCCTAACACGACACGTCTTCGATTTCAAACTTGTTGTCAAAAAGCAATATCCGCCATAGTTATTAGTCAGGTTGTCGCGTGTCATAGCATGTCACGGGAGAACACTGACCTGACACGTCGGGACATGGTGAAGATTGCCGGCGGTGCGAGTGCGACGGGGATAGCAGGGGTTGCGGGAACGGCGAGTGCTCAGGACGATTATCCGCCACTCGGCAACTATCCGATAGAGGGTAACACTGCGACATTCGGATTCAACGTTCCACAGTCCGGACCGTACTCGTCGGAGGGACAGGACGAACTCCGAGCGTACAAGCTGGCGGTGCGACACCTGAACAACGGTGGCGGTTGGGTGGACGACTGGAGCGACTTGTCCGGAAACGGCGTGCTCGACAAGCAGATCGACTTCGTGTCGGGCGACACCGCGACCGACGCAGATCAGGCCCGGCAGTCAGCCCAGCGGATGATAAGCCGCGACAACGTCATCATGGTGACCGGCGGGTCGTCCAGCGCGACCGCCATCGCGATGCAGGGACTCTGCCAGCGCGAGAAGGTGGTGTTCATGGCCTGTCTCACGCACTCCAACGACACGACGGGGAAAGACTGCGACCGGTACGGGTTCCGGGAGATGTTCAACGCCTACATGACCGGCCAGGCACTCGCGCCCGTGGTGAGCAAGGAGTACGGTGGGAACAAGCAGTTCTACCAATTATACGCCGACTACACGTGGGGGCAGACCCAGCAGGCATCGATGAACAAGTTCTTCAAGGAAGCCGGATGGTCACAGGTCGCCAGCGTGGCGACACCGCTCGGGACGAAAGACTACTCGTCGTACCTCTCGAAAGCGGCGAATTCACCGGCGGACGTGCTATTCCTGAACCACTACGGACTGGACGGCGCGAACTCGCTCAAACAGGCCCGGAACATGGGTCTCGACCAGAACATGGACATCGTCATGCCCCTATACAACCGCCCCATGGCACAGGCCGCGGGCAACGCGATCAGGGGCATCTTCGGTACCATCGCGTGGGACTCCCAGATAGACAATCCACCGTCGAACAAGTTCACGAAGGCGTTCAACGACGCCTACGAGCGAATCCCGTCGGGACCGGCACAGCTCGCGTACGCCCAGACGCTCCAGTACGCTGCGGCCGTCGAGCGCGCGGGAACGTTCTACCCACCCGAGGTCATCAAACAGTTGGAAGGGCGGCAGTACAACAGCCTCGGCATGGGCAAGGAACTGATGCGAAAGTGCGACCATCAAGCCCAGCGCGCAGTGCCGGTCGTGCGAGGATTGCCGAAATCCCAACAGGAGGCGGGCAAGTTCTTCGAACTCGTGCAGGTCACCCCGAGAGCGCAAGTCGGCTACAAGTGCGGAGAAGGGCCTGCTGCACAGTGTAACCTCGGCCCGTACGAGTAGTCAACCATCACCGATATTTATGGAGGATGCCGAAGTCCCCAGAGACATGGTGGGGGTTGGAAAGAGCGGGGGTGAGCAGCCATGACAACCACGAATTCGTTCTTGTGGATGGCGACCGATAGGACGGTGGCAACATGAACGGCGACGGTGACTACGTCGAGGACGGGTCTGTCGTCGAGTCGAGCGAGCGATTCGAGTTCATCGACCGCCTGAAAGGGAGTGAACTCGCCATCTTCGCGGGGACGACGCTCGCCGTCGCGCTCTTCCCGTGGTTGTTCGTAGAGGCACCGGTCGTCAGCGAACTGTTCGACGGCTACCGTGATCTGGCGTCGCTCATCCTCATCTGGGGCATCTTCGCAATGGGCTTCAATCTCCTGCTGGGCTACACCGGCCTGCTGTCGTTCGGCCACGCCGCCTTCTGGGGGAGTGCGGCCTACGCCGCCGCCATCTTCAGTTCGACGGTCTCCGGAAGCCCCATCCTGATGGTGGTCGCGGGAACCGCCACTGCCGTCGTGCTCGCGTGGATTCTCGGATTCGTCTCGCTTCGCCGGGGCGGAATCTACTTCGCCATCTTGACTCTGGCGTTCGCCCAGATGGCCTACTACATCGCGCTCGCACCGCTGTCGGGATTGACGGGCGGAGAGAATGGCTTCACCGGCGTCGAGACGGGCGACCTCCTCGGAACGTTCCGACTCAGTTCGCCACCACCGGTGCTCGAACCGCTGCTGGGTGACTGGATGTACATCTTCGTCGGCACGTTGACCATTCTCAGCGTCGTCGCGGCGTACCGCATCCTCCAGTCGCCGTACGGTATCGTCTTCCGTGCCATCCGGGAGAACGAACAGCGGGCGGCGTTCGTCGGGCTGAACGTCTGGCACTACAAACTGATGGCGTTCGTCCTCTCGGGCGCGTTCGCGGGGGTCGCTGGAAGCCTCTTTACGATCCACGGAGCCTACGTTCCTGTCGAGTCGCTGTACTGGACGACCAGCGGCGAGGTGGTCGTGATGGCTGTGCTCGGCGGTGTCGGCTCGCTGCTCGGCCCGATACTCGGTGCCGGGGTCTACCTCTACGTGGAGAACATCGTCAGTGGCTACCCCGGCTACGGTCAGTACTGGCATCTCGTCCTGGGTCTCGTCTTCGTGCTCGTCGTCGTGCTCTTTCCGCGAGGCATCTGGGGCCTTTTCACCAGCACCGCCTCCCGTCTTAGACGGTTGGTCGAGAGCGAGGAGTAGGCTCCACGACGGGAGATGACAAGCCGACTTACATAATTAAATAGACAATTGCAGACCATCAATGTGAGATTATACATTACAACTAGGCGACAATATATCACTAGAATTTGACTATAACTCCCGCTATATCTGGTGAGAATATATATTTTAATTATTCATTTGCATGGAATTACATGGAAACAATTATTAGTGTGAGATATGCTCTTGATAGTATGGCACATGGTGGCAAAGACCTAACTCGTCGAGATGTCGTGAAGATGACTGGTGCGGCAGGCACGGCTAGCGTCGCCGGACTGGCTGGATGTCTGAGCAGTAGTGGTGGCGGGGGCGGTGGTAACGAGGATTACCCAGCGCTCGGCAACTATCCCGTCGAGGGAGACAAAGTTACGTTCGGATTCAACGTTCCACAGTCCGGCCCCTACGCTTCGGAAGGCAAAGACGAACTCCGAGCGTACAAACTCGCGGTGAAACACCTGAACAACGGTGGCGGGTGGGTAGACGACTGGAGCGACCTCTCGGGCGACGGCATCCTCGACAAGAAGGTCGATTACGTCACTGGTGACACGGGAACTGACTCAGACCAGGCCCGAAAGCAGGCGTCTCGGATGATAAGCCGAGACAACGTCATGATGGTGTCCGGCGGGTCGTCCAGTGCGGTCGCCATCGCGGTGCAGGGACTCTGTCAGAAGGAGAATGTCATGTTCATGGCCTGTCTCACGCACTCCAACGACACGACGGGGAAAGACTGTGACAGGTACGGGTTCCGCGAGATGTTCAACGCCTACATGACCGGCCAGGCGCTCGCGCCCGTCGTGACCAAAGAGTACGGCAAAGACCTCAAGTTCTATCAGTTGTACGCCGACTACAGTTGGGGGAAGACCCAGCAGGCATCGATGAAGAAGTTCTTCGAGGAGGCCGGATGGTCGCAGGTTAAGAGCGTGGCGACGCCACTGGGCACCAAAGACTTCTCGTCGTACCTCTCGGAGGCTGCGAACTCTGGCGCAGACGCCCTGTTCTTGAACCACTACGGCCTGGACGGCGCGAACTCCCTAAAAGGGGCGATCCAGGCAGGGATGAACCAGGATATGAAGATCGTGATGCCGCTGTACAACCGCCCGATGGCGCAGGCCGCAGGTGGTGCTATCGAAGGCATCTTCGGCACCGTTGCGTGGGACTCTCAGATCGATAACGGACCGTCGAACTCGTTCACGAAATTCTTCGGAAAGGAGTACAACGGACGGATACCGTCTGGCCCGGCACAGCTCGCGTACGCCCAGACGCTCCAGTACGCTGCGGCTGTCGAACGAGCCGAGACGTTCTATCCCCCCGAAGTCATCAAGCAACTCGAAGGCCACGAGTACGACAACCTCGGCATGGAGGGCGAACTGATGCGAAAATGCGACCACCAGGCCCAGCGCGCCGTGCCGGTCGTGAAAGGACTGCCGAAGTCCGAACAGCAATCCGGTAAATACTTCGAGATCGTCGAAGTCACGCCCCGCGACAAACTCGGGTACGAATGCGGGGAAGGGCCTGCGTCGAAGTGTAACCTCGGTCCGGCCAAGTAGCCGTCATCCATCAGGGGATGTACACTAACGCTTATGTTCGGTAGAGTATGACTAACATAGAGAATGGGACAGACAGTCACATGATAGATAGATATCGCAGGGAGAAGTAGTCGTGAGTATCGTTTCACAACTGGCGACGGTCTTGCTGAATGGACTCCAGCAGGGAGCCATCTACGTACTGGTCGCTATCGGCCTTTCGATCATCCTGGGGACGCTAAAATTCGTCAACTTCGCCCACGGTGCGTTGTATCTTCTCGGGACGTATCTCGGGTTACTCGTCACCCTCAACATCCAGATCGGCGACGGAAAACTCGCCGAGTGGGGATTCGCGGAGATCGGTCTCGGCTGGGGATTCCTCCCCGCACTCATCGTCGTACCGATAGTCGTGTTCGCGGTCGGGTTACTGATGGAACGTTTCGTCGCCAGACCGTTCTACGACCGCCCCGACACCGACCAGATTCTGCTCACGTTCGGTATCGCCATCGTCGTACAGGAGGCGTTCAAGATACTGTTCGGTGGCCAGAGCTACAATTTCGCGCGACCAAACTGGGCGTCCGGCCCGATTGCACTGCCACTGGTCGGCACCATCGGAAAGTGGCGGCTCTACGTCATCGCCATCACCGCCGTCCTCATCTTTCTCGTCTATCTACTCATCGAGTTCACGGATTTCGGTCTCGTCGTGCGCGCGGGCACCCGTGACGCCGAGATGGTTCGGCTTCTCGGCGTGAAAATTACTCGACCGTACCTCGTCGTATTCGGTGTCGGCGCGGCACTCGCAGGAATCGCTGGCGTCGTCGGTGGGACACTGTACGCCGTGAACCCGAATATCGGCATGGAGGTGCTCGTCCCCTCGTTCCTCGTCGTCGTCATCGGCGGCGTCGGAAGCATCAGGGGTGCAGTCGTCGGCGGTATCCTCATCGGGCTCACCCTCTCGTCGCTGGTCGCAGTCGCTCCGCAATGGTCGCAGGTGGGGATCTACGTGCTCGCCGCCATCATCTTGCTGGCGCGGCCACAGGGCTTGCTCGGTAACGAGGAGGTGGCCCCATGACCGACGGCACTACCGACCAACCGACTGAGGACGGCGGTGCAGTCATCGAAGCGGGAGAACTCCCAGTCTGGACGCGATTCGCCGGAGGTGAACGCTCGATCGTCCTCCTGTCGATCCTCGTCGTCGCCATCTTCCCGTGGTTGTTCGTGCAGGCCCCGGTCGTCAGCGACCTCCTGCGAGGCTATCAGTCGCTCGCGTCACTCATCCTCATCTGGGGTATCTTCGCTCTCGGATTCAACCTCCTGCTCGGCTACACCGGCCTGCTGTCGTTCGGCCACGCCGCCTTCTGGGGCGGTGCGGCCTACGCCGCAGGTATCTTCAGCGCCAGCGTGAACGGGAGTCCGATCCTCGTGGTGTTGTTCGGGACGCTGTTCGCCGTAGTGTTGGCGTGGATACTCGGATTCATCTCGCTCCGTCGGGGCGGTATCTACTTCTCTATCCTGACGCTCGCGTTCGGCCAGATGGCCTACTACCTCGCGCTCTCACCCCTCCAGGGCCTGACGAACGGTGAGAACGGGTTCACCGACGTCGCGGTGGGCAACCTCTTCGGCTTCCTCGATGCGTTCGCGGCGTTCGAATCCATCCCGCTTAACACGCCGATACCGTTCCTCGGCGACTGGCTGTACGTGTTCGTCGGCGTCACCACGATACTCTGTATCGCCATCGTCGCCCGAATCCTCCATTCGCCGTACGGACTGGTATTCAAGGCGATTCGGGAGAACGAACAGCGTGCCGAGTTCGTCGGTCTGAACGTCTGGCGCTACAAACTGATGGCGTTCGTCCTCTCGGGTGCCTTCGCGGGCATCGCCGGGAGCCTCTTCGTCGTTCACGGCTCGTACGTTCCCGTCGAGTCCCTGTACTGGACGACCAGCGGCGAGATCGTCGTCATGACCGTCCTCGGCGGTGTCGGCTCGATAGTCGGCCCGATGCTCGGGGCGGGAATCTACCTCTACGTCGAGAACGTCCTCAGCGGGAATCCCGCGATCCAACCCTACTGGCATCTCATCCTCGGTCTCATCTTCGTCGCCGTCATCGTGCTCTTCCCGGAGGGAATCTGGGGAGTGATCGAATCGGTTCGGGACACCGTTTTCGGTTCGTCGAACGAACCCGAGCAGAAAGGAGGTGGGAACTGATGGCGCTATTGGAGACTCGCGGCCTCACCAAGGAGTTCGGTGGTCTCGTCGCGGTCGATAATGTCGATCTCGATATTCAGGAAGACGAGCGTGTCAGTGTCATCGGCCCGAACGGGGCTGGCAAATCGACGCTCATCAACCTCATCACGCGGATGCTCGAACCGACGAACGGCGACATCCGGTTCAAAGGCGAGTCGATAACCGGTCTCGAACCCCACGACGTCGTCCAGTCCGGGGTCAGCAAGTCGTTCCAGACAGCGTCCATCTTCCCGGATCTCACCGTCGAGGAGAACGCTCGTATCGCTGCGCTCGCCGCCGAGCACGGGTCGTTCCGGTTCAACTTCCTCCGCCACCAGAAACAGTATCCGGAGGTGGACAAGTTGACGCGCGACACCCTCGATTCGGTCGGCTTACTCGATCAGCGAGAGTCTCCTGCGGCCGACCTGCCGTACGGGGACAAACGCCGTCTCGAACTCGGCATCGCCCTCGCCAGCGAACCCGACCTGCTGTTGATGGACGAACCCACAGCAGGGATGTCACCCG
Organism: Haladaptatus ordinarius; assembly: GCF_054177595.1. Classification (NCBI taxonomy): domain Archaea; kingdom Methanobacteriati; phylum Methanobacteriota; class Halobacteria; order Halobacteriales; family Haladaptataceae; genus Haladaptatus; species Haladaptatus ordinarius. Next base: position 9,379 of record NZ_JBPEHH010000014.1, read on the forward strand.
AGGAGACCCACTCGACGGTCGAACTCATCGAACGAGTGAAAGAGGAGCTCGGTCTCACTATCCTGCTCGTCGAACACGACATGGAGATCGTGTTCAACGTCTCCGATCGCATCGTCGTGTTGAATCGCGGCAGCGTCATCGCCGAAGGGACGCCGGACGAGGTACAGGGCGACCCACAGGTGCAGGAGGCGTATCTCGGAGGTGTCGAACTGTGAACTCCCAGTCAGTGTATCCATGGAGGTCAGTGCGTTCGTGGAGGTGGTCGTCGTGAGCCTGCTCGAGCTCGAAAACGTGGACGCATACTACGGTGAAAGTCACATCTTGCGGGACGTGACGATGCGCGTCGAGGAAGGTGAGATCTGTGCACTTCTCGGTCGAAACGGGGCGGGTAAGACGACGACACTGCGAAGTATCGCCGGGGCACAGCCACCGAACGTTCGCGATGGGTCGATACGGTTCAAGGACGAGACCATCACCGGGATAGATCCCGAAGATATCTCCGCACGCGGAATCTCGCTCGTCCCCGAAGAACGGCGTGTCTTCCCCAATCTCACCGTCGAAGAAAACCTCCATCTCGCGGAGGTCGTCCGCAACCGGTCGAATACGGTCGGGCGCTCGATACCCCAGGTCGAACACGTCGGAATGACGACCGAGGACGTGTACGACGAGTTCGAGCGACTTCGAGAGCGGCGCAACCAGAAGGCGGGGACGCTCTCGGGTGGTGAACAGCAGATGCTCGCCATCGCCAGAGCGTTGAAACAGAGCACCGACCTGTTGATGCTGGACGAACCGTACGAGGGGTTGGCGCCGCAGATAATCGCCAACGTCGAGGACGCTATCCGACAGATCAGCGAATCTGGAACGACCATCCTTCTCGTCGAACAGAACGCGGCAGCCGCGATCAAACTGGCCGACCGATGTTACGTCGTCGACCAGGGAGAGATCGTCTTCGATGGAACCGCCGACCGACTCAGAGACGACGAAGAGACGAGGGAGCGGTACCTTGGTGTCTGACGCCCACGACCCCGATGCCCTGTTCGACGCGCTGGTCGAAGAGGACGTCGTCGACGAGAACGGAACCGTCTCGCTCACGGACGACTTCGAGCATCGCTGGTCGGTCTACTTCGACACCTACGCGAGCGTCACCGTCGAAGCGTTCGAGGAAAGCGTCGCCGACGCGTTCGACGTCTCGCTCGAAGCGGCTCGGGCCAGCGACGTGACCCGTGCCGAGCTCAGTTACTACCTCGCGCTCACGGCGCACGTAGACGACGAGTACACGAGCGGAGAACTCGGCGTGATGGCCGACATGCTCGCCACCATCGGTCCGTCCTCGCCGGTTCCCGACGACGTTCGCGAACTCGATGACGAGACGTACCTCGACTTCCTCGCGGCGCATCCCGATTGTGTCGTCTCGGTCTGGAAACGCGACTGTGCGCCCTGTGAGGCGCTGATCGACGACCTCCCGCGGATTCGAGCGGCACTTCCCGAGGACGTGGCGTTCTCGGGCGTCGACGGCGACGATGTCGTCGCGTTCCGCCGCGAGTTCGCCGTGGACGTCGCCCCGGCGTTCCTCTGTTTCGAAGGCGGGGAGTGCCAGGAGACTGTCGACGGTAGCGACATCGACACGCTGGTCGAGACGCTCCGGTCGCTATACGAGTAACGTCGCGCCCGTCGAACACCGTTGCTGTCGCCTTTCGCTTCGCTAGCTCCGATAAAATCGGTAGTTGACAGGAGCGGCGTGCAAGAGACAGAGCGTGTCTCGCCAAGGGCTCGTCTCTGCACCGACTGTCTCGTGACTCGAATTGCCTATCCGTCCCGGTTGAGGCGACGAAACTGGACGTCTCAGAGTAGCGGTGATTTGGCGACGATCGCGCCGAGCGTCCCGAACACCAGGGGTAGCCGACGAGGGCGAACGGCCAAAACCCCACGGAGAAATAGGTGCCCGGATTCATCCCCCATTCCTACACCGGCTTTGCTGGTGTTGATTGCGAAGAGGGGTGCCGAGAGGACTGCGGTTGGGACGTAGCCGACGGCGAGATAGCTGCCGACGGCCGGCGCGACGGGGGAGGAGTCGTCCGACAGGACAACGATGGCCGCACCACCCAAGAGACACGCAACCACAGGGACGAGATAGAGCCACTCGTAGCCACCGACGACACCGACTGTGGTGCCACCTGACAGACCCGCCCCGCGGAAATGGGCGTTCACTGGAATAAAATGAGCGTTCAGCAGGACCCAGCCGACTGCTTTCCAGACGGGCTGGCCGGCGTCCGTGTACGCAAGCCACAACATCCGCGCTTCTCCGGAAGGGTCGCGACTTGGTTGCAGTATCCGTGGCAGTAACGGGATGGTGGCGAGGCCGACGAGGAGATACGAGAGCAGGTACGTCCCGATACCAGCACCGATACGGCGAAAGCCACGGATCATAGTTGCATCATAGGAACAAACTACAATAAACCATTACCAGACGATTGATTGGATGGCTGGTAGAAAGGAGAACCGGACACAGTCGACCGTGGTGAACCCCTACCACTATATCCGCTACGTCGAACTGTGGCCCGCTCGCCCAACCAATCTACGCTCTGTTGGTACATAGCCACCGCAAACCACTCCAAGGTTGACAGAACCCACGCGATACATTCGCGCCCTGTATGCAACTCGACCGCTGAAACCCATCACGTATCGAGGATTTCGACACGGCCGGTTCTCCCGCCTATCGCGTTTCGTTTCTTCGGTCTCGTCCCGTTCTCGTCGCCGCCGCTTTCCTGCTCGGGTTCGTAACGAGGTGAGAAGTGAACCGCCGTGAGACGGCCCTACTGCTGGCCGACGCCTGCGACGAGCACCGGACGGTGTGCGTTCAGGATGACCGACTGTGAGACGCTTCCGAACAGGGCTTTTCCAGCAGGTGATCGTTTCCGGCCACCGATGCAGATGCAATCGACGTCGCGCTTCTCTGCTTCGTCGAGGATGGTGTCTGCCGGGCTTCCGCTCGTCTCTATCACGTCGGTGTCGATGCCCGCGTCTTCGAGAATCTCCTGCGCTCGTCGGACACCCGCTACCTGCATGGCCGACGCACCGCTCGGATTGTCGGTAAACGAGTACAGAAGCGTTGCTTGAACTGCCGTCCCCGACTCCGGAAGGTCGACGACTGCCTCTGCCTGTGCTAGCGCGCGCGATTCGGTTTCATCCAGTGCGACCAAGACGTGGTACATGGTCGATTGTCACTGTGATTTGGCTTAGCCCTTGGGGTGAGCGTCGTCGTAGCGCTCGGAGACGACCACGACGAGAACGAGCAGGATGCCGAGAATCAGGCCGATGGTCACCATGCCGAACGTGGCCAGTCCCACAGGCGTCGGCTGTAACTCGACGACACCGAGCAGTTTGACGGGACGGAGGTCGTCCGGGCCGAACAGACCGAGGAGAGCGCCCACGAACCCCCCAACGGAGACTAACAACAGGTACAGGCCGACGACGAGCGAGCGACCTTCGAGTCGAGATGGCACAGACGAACCTTGCGACACGCCAAGGATTAGCCTTTTCATCCACTCACGCCTAGTTCGAGTATGTCCGAAAAAGAACTGCTCCTGGTCGTCCTCGGTGGCATTGCTGTGCTCATGTTCGCGATGGGAATCATCCTCGCGACGACGTGAGAAATAAAACCGCTCGACGCCTATTTGCTGTGCTCTTCCGGTTTACGTGAATTCGAGGAGAAAGCCTCGCCCTTTTGGGCGGGGATGAATCCGACGAAGTATTCGACAACTGCCGACGATAGCAAGGCCGGATATTCCACGAGCGGTAACGTTACGCGTTTTTCTGCCGTATCTATACTACCAACGTTCCCTCGTTTCGAACCACTGCCTTGGGCAGTTCCAGTACTTCGTACTGATTTCGAGCGTGGTAACAAAGTCGATGCCCAGTCCACCACGTCCGGGCCAACTGGTCGTCTGACGCTGCTGGTGGTACCCAGTAGACTGAATATCCTACCGTGGACGGGAATGCTATATTCCCGGTTGATACGCCGGTTGCACATCGGTGGGAAGGCCGCTTTGACACGGCTCTACGCGCTGGAACGCACGTCCTCGGTCATAATTGGACGGCAACCGGTGAGGGAGGACGCGAAAGCGTACTTCGCTCCCGAGGAAACGTGCAACCTTAATATCCTCTTCGAGGAATCCTCGCCGTTTACCGCGGGGAGGATGTCAATCGCTACCGTCGGACGTATCGTCTGAGGTGGGTGACAGATCGTCGGTCTGTTCGCCACCGTCCGTGAGTGCAGTCTCCTGTTTCTTCTCGAACCAGTGCCACTCTTTCGAGCGCATGCCGTCTTGTTCAAGGTTCCACGGGTCACCACCCTCGACTTTCGGCCCTTCGAGCCACGACTGGACGACGTTCCAGACGAAGATGAGTTGACCGAATCCCATGATGAACGCGCCAGCGGTGGCGACCTGGTGCCACGTTGCGAACTGCGGGAGGTAGGTCGCGTACCGGCGGGGCATGCCGCCATAGCCGAGGAACATCATGGCGAAGAACGTCATGTTCGAACCGATCATGGTCAACCAGAAGTGCCAGTGAGCCAGCGACTTCTGGTACATCCGACCGGTGAACATGGGGAACCAGTAGTAGATGCCCGCGAAGCCGGCCACGGCGATGGCCCCCATCACGATGAAGTGGAAGTGACCGACGACGTAGTAGGTGTCGTGGAGCACGAGGTCGACCGGAATCGCCGCCAGGAAGATTCCGGTGACGCCGCCGATGATGAAGTTCTGGACGAAGCCGATACAGAACAGCATCGGTGCGGTGAGTCGCAGACGACCGTTCCACATCGTCGTAATCCAGTTGAACACCTTCACGGCGCTCGGGATGGCGATGGCGAGCGACACCGCCATGAAGCTCAGCCGGATGCGGGGGTCGATACCGGTGGCGAACATGTGGTGGGCCCAGACGCCGAAGCTCAGGACGCCGATAGCTAGCGTCGAGTAGACGACGAACTTGAACCCGAACAGCTTCCGGCCCGCGAACCGCGGGAGGATGAGGCTGACCAGCCCCATCGGCGGCAGGACGAGGATGTACACCTCGGGGTGGCCGAAGAACCAGAACAGGTGTTGCCACAGGATGGGACCACCACCTTCGGCAGCGAAGAACGTCGTGCCTAAGTTGCGGTCCATCAGGAGCATGATGAGCGCGCTCCCGAGGAGTGGGAACGCGAACAGGATGAGTCCCGACTGCGTGAGCACCGTCCACGAGAAGATGTCGAGTTCGGGCCAGCCAACGTCGTCACCACGCTCGGTGAAGATGGTGGCGATGAAGTTTATCGCACCCATGGTGGCGGAGACGCCCGTCAGGTGAAGCCCGAGAAGCATCATGTCGACGCCGGCACTGGCCTGCGCACCACAGCTCGCACCGCCAGCACAGGCCGACAGTGGCGTGTACATCGTCCAGCTCGTCTGGGAGGGAGCGATGCCGGGGATGAAAAAGCCCGCCCAGATGAGGAGTGCGCCCGGAGGCAGGAGCCAGAACGCGATGGCGTTGATGCGCGGGAACGCCATGTCGTCCGCGCCGATGAGCAGCGGGATGAAGTAGTTCGAGAACGCCGCGATGATGGGCGTCCCGAACAGGAACAGCATGGTGATTCCGTGCGTGGTGAGAAGCGCGTTGTAGAATCCTCCCTGAATGATGTCGGCTTCCGGTGCGGCGAGTTCGGCACGCATGAGAAGGACCGCGAGACCGCCCCACGCGAAAGCTATGACACCGTACGTCCCGTACAGTAAGCCGATGTCTTTGTGGTCGACGGTCGTCAGCCAGCGAATGATTCCAGCAGGTTTTTCTTCGTGACCCTGCCTGGTCCGGTCTCCGTATCCGTAGCCCCCTCCGGTAAGGGGTGTGTAAGAGCGCCAGTTCTCGATACGGGCGATGAACATGGCGACTGCGAGTAGAAACACCCCCATAACGACGGTGAGCGCAATTTGCCCAGTAGCTGCCATGGAAGACGGTGTGAACTACAGGGTAAAGAAAGGTTAGGTTCCGTCCGTGCCCTCGATTTTTATCGCTGCGACATACGTTAACAGGGCAAGCAGGACAAACGGAACGACGATGAGTCCCCACCCGATGACGTCGATGAGGAAACTCCCCGTCCACGGACTGAGGACGAGCGAGAGGACGAGGAAGAAGGCCATTATTCCGAGTGGAATGATGTTGACCGTCAGGTCAAGCAGCGTTTCCCGGTCGAAGACACGTTCTGCCATAGTACGAGTACGTAGCAAACAGGGCGTAAAATAGATTGGTGATTTGGCTCAGACCGGCTTCGGTTGCCACAGCGCACCTGCGACGCCGCCGACGAGCAAGACGACACCGCCGACGAGAATCGCCGTCCCCCTGAGCTGAACGGAACCGGAGGTCGTCATCCAGACTGCACCACCGACCAGAAAGGCCACGCCAGCGGAGACGACGAGCCCTTTCCACGGGTCGTGAATGTACTCCGATTCGCGGAGGATGCCGACGACACTGCCGACGAACATCAACATGCCGCCGACCGCGACCGGAAAGAGGCTGTCGGCCATCACGATACCGACTTCGAACAGTGCGAGCCCGAACGCGACGAACAGCGGCCACGGACTTGATTTTCGATACTGGTCGGAGAGCCCCGGTTGTTCGTCCATGCGAGGGGGGTTAGGGACCGAGCGGTTTTACCGTTGCGTCTTCCCCCTTCGAGGTTCGAGAGAGAAACTACCCGCGACACGGCTCACGAGTATCGAAAACGGAAGAATCGTCAGACGATCGCGTTCCAGTAGTCTTTGATGAAGATGAACAGGCTGAGATACGCCGCGTACAGAAGCACGACGACGGACGCCGTGACGGCTCCTTTCGGCCTGTCGAGCGGGACACCGCGGCGCATCTCGACCGCGCGCGCTTCGACTTCGAAGAAGTCGGTGAGGAACAGTCCGAGCACGAGCGTCGAGAGGACGATACCCGCGTGGTGGTGGAGCGTCAACAGGTAGAAAGACGCGAGCACCAGTGCAACGTTCGACAGTTCGTGTGGTATCCACCGGTCGAGTGTCTCGCGGTCGTCGTCCCGTGACTGCTTCTTGTAGTTCCGGAACGCGAGCATCCGCGTCACCATGTTGACCAACACGAGAGCGAGCACGACGTACTCCACGAATGGTTCGAGCACGTCGAGCGGCCCGAGTAGCGATAGCAGTTGCATATTCACACTTCAGTTGGACAGCGTATTATATTCTTTCCAATTCGCTCGCGTCCCTATTACGCGAAAAATCCCGAACTGTCTTCGACCTCGACGATAGACACCGTGCCGTCGAACCCGATCGCAACCGATTCGTCCGGTTCTACGGGACGCACTTCCCGGTCGTCGGCGAGGAGCACCACCGCGTCCTCGTCGCGTTCGACTGCGAGCGTCACCGGGCCATGGAGCACCCAGTCGTCTTCGTGAATGGCGAACGGTGCGACCGGGACGACGGCGACGAACTCCGCTCCCGGTTGGACGACCGGACCGCCCGCGTCGCGTGCATATCCCCGACTGCCCGCCGCCGTGGCGACGACGACCGCATCGGCCCGGAACTGGTCGACGAACTGGCCGTCGGCGTGCACGCTGTACTCGGAGATTCGGGCCGGCTTACTCGTCACGAGCGTCGCGTCGAACACTGCATCTGCGACGGTGTCGCCATCGACGGACACCGAGAGGAGCGGGTGGTCTCTCGTCGTCCACTCACCTTCGAGGAGGTCTTCCAACGCCGATTCGAGCGCCGGTTCGGGGACGCTCTTCAGTCCTGACCCTGCCTCGACGGGTAGAATCGGCGTCGACACGTCGGCCCACACGAGGTCGGTGACGGCGGATTCACCGACTGCAACGACGACTGACGGGGTCGCATCGAGGACGGTTCTCGGGTCGTCGGCTATCACCACCTCCTCGTCGGTGAGCGCACCGTCGATTCGACTGACGAGTTGCGCGTCGTCACCCGGTACGACGCCGACCCGCATCGGCTCCTCCCGTGTCGGTCGCTTCGTTCCCATTACATGAACACTGTTCCCCCGACGTGAAAAGGATACCGCGCTACTCGTCGTAGGGCCAGTCACCGATTATCTTCATCCCCTCGGCCTGGTCTTCGGTTTCGAGCGCGGCGGCAATCTCCTCGGGGTCTTTGTGTGCGACCGTGAACTCTTCGCGCGCGATGTATTCAGTGAGGGCCGTCAACAAGACGGCCTGCTCGCGGAGGTCACGTACGTCGAGTTTGTCCAGCGTGTCGGCGAAGGTGTGTCCCCATCCTCTGCCTTCGTCGCCCGTCTCGCTCATGACGTGGTAGCCCGGCACGCCCCACTGGACGAACGGCCAGTGGTCGCTGTGTGGTCCCTGCTCGGGAATCGAGGTGATGGGGTGGTCGAACTTCTCGGCGACGTCGTGGGCCGCCTCGTCCAGTTCCTCGAAGCCGTGCGTGAAAAACGACAGCGTGCGCCCGCGAACGACGCCGTCGTTGTTGACGATGGCCTTGATGCTATCGTGGTCGGTGATATCCGCCATGTAGTTCGACCCGTCGAGTCCGACCTCCTCGGCACCGAACGCGACGAAGTGAACGCGCGTTTCGAGTTCGTCTTCTCGCTCCGCGAGCGCGCGCGCGATTTCGACGAGGGTAGCGGTTCCAGCGCCGTTGTCCATGGCACCTTCGGCGATATCGTGGGCGTCCACGTGACTGGTGACGAGCACCTGCCGGTCGGTGTCCGGGCCGAGTTCCGCGTGGACGTTCTGACTGGTCGCGTCGTGGATGTCCGCTTCGACTTCGACCGTCACGGTCTCACCTTCCCACCGCCGGGCGAGTCGTGACCCGACCTCTTTGCTGACCCCCACTGCGGGAACGTCACCGATAGGGTCGTCTTCGGTACCGACGCTGCCCGTCGGCGGGAGACAGCCTTCGACGTGATTTCGGAAGACGAAGGCCGCTGCGCCACCCTCGACCGCGTAGTAGTATTTCTCCCGACGGTGGATGAACCGGTCGTAGTAGCTGGGAACGTTCGAGGCCACCATCACGACTTTGCCCTCGACGTCGACCTCCTCGAAGTCGGAGGGTAGTCCATAGCCGAGGTCGACGAACTCGCCGTCCGCGCTGTCGGCGGGACTACGGGGCAGGGCGATACAGTCCTGCGTCGTCTCACCCGCTCGTATCGAACTGCTATCGCGAGACCATCCCTGAATGTCGAATTCCTCCAGCCTGGCGTTTCTCGCTCCGATCGCTTCGAGGACGTCGCGGGTCGCCTCCGCACCGCGTCGTTCGCCCTCGCTTCCAGCCATCCGGTCGCCGATATCGACTATCGTTTCGAGAAGATCCCATCCCGTATCGCTCGTGAACGTCCTGCCAATCCACTGTGTCATACGCCTTCACGTCTCGTGGTGGCCGCCTAAGTGTTTCGAACCATAACATCTCTACGATTCGTCGGTTCCTCCCCCTCGTTCGGCGCAAAAACCGACAGACTATCATCAAGGTATTTAAACAGATTCGTAATTCCTGGTTATTTAGTACCTGTAGCGATACTTTATAACGAATGCGACCGTTTTACCGATAGACAGTCGGAGATATCAATATATGGCTTCACAAGCACCGGAAATGACGCGCGTGGTCGAACTCGACGGCAGTGTCGAAGAGGACGTGAACCTCTCGGCGGAGGACGTAGAGAACATGTACCGACTACAGGTTCTCGCGCGCACGTTCGACAAGAAAGCGGTCTCGCTCCACCGACAAGGACGAATCGGGACGTACGCACCCCTCCAGGGGCAAGAAGCGGCGCAAGTCGGTGCAGCGTACGCACTCTCACCCGGCGACTACTGCTTCCCGACGTACCGTGACCACGCCATCTACCTCACCCGTGGACACGCGATGCGCGACATCCTGCTTCACCTCTCCGGAGCAGGAAACTACATCGATCGTGAGGACGCAGACGGGCTTCGAACCTTCCCGCCGACGATTCCGATCGCCACACAGTTGCCCCACGCCGTCGGCGTCGGTATGGGAGCGAAGTACAAGGGCGACGACAGCGCCGTGCTGGCGAGTTTCGGCGACGGCGCGACAAGCGAGGGCGATTTCCACGAAGCGATGAACTTCGCTGGCGTGTTCGAGACGCCGACGGTCTTCTTCTGCCAGAACAACCAGTGGGCCATCTCGGTTCCCCGCGAGCGCCAGACGGCGAGTGCCACCATCGCGCAGAAAGCCCAGGCGTACGGGTTCGAAGGCATCCGTGTCGACGGCAACGACGTGTTCGCCGTGTACGAAACGGTGCGCGACGCTCTCAAACGTGCGAGAGAGGATAAGCCGGTGCTCATCGAGGCGGTGACGTACCGACAGGGAGCACACACGACGACCGACGACCCGACGAAGTACCGCGAAGAGTCTGAGGTCGAATCGTGGGCCGAGAAAGACCCGCTCGACCGCACCCGCGAGTATCTCGAATCGGAGCACGGGTGGACGGACGAGGACGAGCAGGCGCTTCGAGCGGAAGCGAAAGAGGCCGTCGCAGAGGCCGTCGAGGCCGCAGAAGCACACGAGGGATACGACACCGACGCCATTTTCGACCACGTCTACGCCGAAGACCACCCTCGGTACGCACGCCAGCGTGCCGCCGTCCCCGAGAGACCCGACGTGGAACGGTAGACCTCGAGTCGTCGCACGGCTTTTTTCAGAACATCTCCGTTCGATACTCCCGCTCGGCCGTCGCCAGCACAGTTATGTGCGGTCCTGTGGTACCCAGCATGGGGTTTTCCAATGGAACGACACGAAGCAGAAATGGGTGAGTACGGAACCGAAGAAATCGCTGACATCGCGGAGATGGAGATAACGGAACCGACGTTGACGTGGCTCGAAATCTCGCGTCCACAGCAGCCGATTCCCATCGGCGAAAACGATAGAGTGCTCGATAGCTACTTCAACGAGCAACAGGACGTTTGGGAAGTTCTGCTCATCGCGCTTCCGGACGAGGACGAAGACGAGGACGACGAGTAGTTACAGCATATCCTTCTGTTTCAACCCCTCGATGAGGTCGTCGACGAGCGAGTCGACGTCGTCGTAGGGGAAATCCTGCGAGTCGTTCATCTTCGTCGACAGTTCCATCGCCGTGAAACTGGTGTCGCCCGCTTCGAAGCGCGTCCCCGGACCGTTCGGCAGTGCCGGAACGAGGTCCATCGGGTTGCTAACGGGGTAATCTGCGCCTTCGAATGCGTCGTGGAACTGTTGTCGGAATTCTGCTTCCTTGTCGGCCATGTTCTTTCGTGTGTGGGTATCAGGCAAAAACGTTGTGGAACCACAGTAAACAAGTTGTAAGTTTATTCACGGATTTTCCCAGGGCCTCTCCGGTTCACGGAGGTTTATAGGGTGATGTACCACAGAGGACGTATGGCGTTCGATTTCGACTTCGAGTTACTGGCTGAACTAACCGAGACGAGTGGCGTACCGGGATACGAAGACCGTATTCGAGACATCGTCCGCAGGGAACTCGACGGGGAAGTAGACCGGATGCACACCGACGCGATGGGAAACGTCGTCGGAACGGTGGAGGGGGCGAGTGACTACTCGGTGGCCGTCGCGGCCCACATGGACGAGATCGGATTTCTGGTCCGCCACGTGAACGACGAGGGGTTCCTCGCCATCGACCCCCTCGGCGGGTGGGACCCTCGCGTGCTTCGGGCACAGCGCGTCACCGTCCACACCGAAGACGACGACCTGACGGGCATCATCGGGTCAATGCCCCCGCATCTTCTCGACGACGACGAGGAAGAACAGGAGGTCGAAGACGTGTACATCGACCTCGGACTACCCGCCGAGGAGGCCCGCGAGCGCGTATCGGTCGGTGACCTGGTGACGATGGAACAGACGACGACCCGGGTCGGTGAGCACGTCACCGGTAAGGCGCTCGACGACAGAGTCTGCCTGTTCGCCATGTTGGAAGCGGCCAAGCGAATCGACGACCCCGACGTGACCATCCACTTCTGTGCGACGGTACAGGAGGAACTCGGCATTCGCGGTGCGCCGGCACTGGGCGTCGACGTCGACCCCGACCTCGCGGTCGCCCTCGACGTGACGGTGGCGAACGACATCCCCGGCGTGGAAAACGAGCGGGACTACGTGACCCGCCTCGGCGAGGGAACAGCCATCAAGCTCAAGGACGGGAGCGTCGTGACGACCCCGAAAGTCCACCGGCGAATGCGCTCCGTGGCCGACGACCGCGATATCGCCCACCAACTCGAAGTCCTTCCGTCGGGAGGCACCGACACCGCTGGCTTCCAGAACACCCACGGCGCGAAGCCGGTCGGCGCGATTTCGATTCCGACGCGCTACCTCCACACGGTGACCGAGAGCGCTCACGCCGAGGACGTGTCTGCGACCATCGACCTGCTCACTGCGTTCCTCGATACCGAGACCGGCGAGCACGATTACACGCTATAATCCAGCGTTTCCTGCTGTTAAAACCGAGCACTACGCCAATTTGGCGTTGCGCTCAGGCACCCTCCTTGGAGAACCCCGAGCCAATACCTCGGTACTCCGTTCAGTCCGTGCCGAGTCCGCTCGTTCAGTCTCGGAACTCACTCAGCGAGAGCATATCGGGAGAACACAGCAAGGAACCGACGAGTGAAATGGGTCGGTTCGAGAGATAGACCGGTGACACGACCGCCAGAAACCAGCACCCGACTCGGCCACCGGAAATCGGCTTCCTCTACGATTTTGAAAGTCACGGTCCAGCAGTGGGTGCTAAGGGGAAAACCGCAACTGCAACGGGGCCCGTCGTTCGACAGCCGCGCCACTTCGACCGTCGTGAAGGGTCGTGGAGAAACCAAAGTATTCAGTACCCACCGGGACTAAGCCCCGTCCATGACAGATGGGGAAGCGGACGAATCGGTCACTCGACGCGGATTTCTCCTCGGTTCTGCGGGCGTTGCGGCCGCTGGTGCGGCTGGAACGGCGTCGGCCCAGGAAGAAGGTTCCGGTGGAAACGAAAGCTCCGGCGGCGGCGGTGGCGGCGGGTCGAAGACGGTGGCGACCGGCCCCGGCGGCGAACTCGTCTTCGAACCGGCCGAACTCTCGGTCTCGCCGGGAACGACGGTGAAGTGGGAGTGGGAGTCGAACACCCACAACGTCATCCCCGAGAGCCAACCCGACGGGTCGAGCTGGAAGGGCACGCCGGGTGGCGAGAGCAAGACGTACGACTCGGGTTATACGTACGAGCACACGTTCGATACGCCGGGAACGTACGAGTACTTCTGTGCGCCGCACAAGAGCGCCGGCATGACCGGAACCATCCAGGTCGGTTCCAGTGGTGGCGGCGGGTCGTCCGAACCTGCGATTCCGGGGAGTGCGAAGTCGCTCGGCGTCGCTACCTCGGGGGCGCTAGTGTTCACCCTCGGCCTGGCGTACTTCTTCATGAAGTTCGGCGGCGACTACGGCGAGTTCGACGAGTAACTACTCCGCGTCGTCGGGCGTATCGAAGTCGTGGAACGCGCGGCCTTTCTCCGCACTCAGAACGTCCAGCCCCGCGGCCGCACCCCCACCGACCGAGATGGCGGCCTGAATCTTGTCGGCGCGTGCAGTCCACCCGGCCGCGTAGACGTTCTCGACCGTCGTCGCGTTGTCCATATCGACTTTCACGGTGCCGTCGTCGGCGAGTTCACAGCCGAGGGCTTCGGCCATCTCCCGCGACCGGCCGGTGGTGAAGACGACGTACTTGGCGTCGTACTCACCCGAATCGGTCGAGATGGAGAATCCGTCGGCGGTCTCCTCGACGTCGGTCACTTCCTCGCCTTGTTTTCGTTCGGCACCGAAGTCGTCCACTTGCTTGCGGGCGACTTCCATGAACTCGTCGCCGCCGATGCTCTCGATACCGAGATAGTTGTAGAGCCACGCGGCGTGCATCGCCGTCTCGTCCGTGTCGAAGACGACGGTTTCGAGGTCGTTTTTGGCGGTGAACAGCGCGGCGCTCAGTCCGGCGGGACCACCACCGATAACGGCTACGTCTGTCATACGTTGGCACGTTCCACGGAAACGGGCTTAAAGCTCACCGCTCCAGCAACTCCTTCGTCTTTCGGTGACGGTACCAGAACATCGGTTCGAAGCCGACCTTCGCGAGTGGACTCCCCCTCGCGCCGAGTGCCGGGAACCGATAGTCCACCCTGTCACGCACCAGCGTTCGTCCGTCGCCGGCGTAGAAGAGATGCGAGTGACGCCACTCGGGAAACGGTCCCTCTCTCATCACGTCCTGAAACACGGCTGCCCCACCGCGAACCTCGCGTCGCGTGATTTCCGAGTGCCACCGCTGACGCGGGCCGATCCCGAACGGTTGGAGCGAAAGCCGAATCTCGGTCCCCGTTTCCAGGACGTCGGGATTTGGCTCGCCGTCCGGCCCTCGAACGCCCTCGACTCGGAGATGCATCCACGTGGGTGTCAGCGCCTCCAACCCGTCGGTCGTCGAGTGAAACCGCCATACATCTTCGAACGGTGCGTTCACCCAGACCTCACGCTGGAAGGTAGCCATCACCGAATCTTCCGTCGCTGCCTCCAAATCTCTTGTGTGCAATCGGCGAGACGACGATTTATTTCGCCTCGGCACGCAGGTCGGGAGGATGGTCTCCATCCGACTCGCCGAGGCAGACGACGCCCCACACGTCGCGGCCATCTACGCACCTATCGTCCGTGAGACGGTCGTCTCGTTCGAAACCGACCCCCCGAACGACGACGAGATGGCTGAACGAATCGAAACGACGCGTCCGACCTATCCGTGGCTCGTCTGCGAACACGAGAGCGAGATTCTGGGATACGCATACGCGAGTCAGCACCGAACTCGAGACGCCTACCGGTGGTCGGTCGACGTCTCGGTCTACGTCCGGGGCGACTCTCGTCGCCAGGGCGTCGGACGTGGTCTCTACGAATCGCTCTTCGCACTCCTGCGACGACAGGGATTTTTCAACGCGTACGCGGGAATCGCGCTTCCCAATCCAGCCAGCGTCGGACTACACGAGTCGATGGGGTTCGAACAGGTCGGCGTGTACAGAGACGTCGGGTACAAGCACGGGGCGTGGCAGGACGTCGGTTGGTGGCACCTGCAACTGCGTCCGACCGATGTCGCCGAGTCGGCGTCATCGTCCGACCAACGTCCCCCAGCAGACGCCAACTCCAACTCGCAGAACAACCCCGCGCCGCCATCGTCACTGACGGAGTTGAAAACGGAAACGGAAACCGAGGCACTGGAACGAGGACTGCAATCGATTCAGCTCATTTGAGACGTTCTTGCAGGAACGAAGGATGGGCCGCTGAGACGCCGTCGATGGTGAGAATCTGGTCGGAAATCACGTCACCGACTGCGTCGCCGTCGGGTGCACGAACCTCCGCCATCAGCATGTGGTCACCGCTGCTCGTATAGAGCGTCTCGATGTCGTCGAGTTCTTTCAACGCCCGCGTTGCCTCCACGTAGCGTTCGCTCTCGACGTCGACACCGACGAGCGCGATGCTCTGGCTCGAGAGCTTCTTCGGGTCGACTTCCGCCGAGTAGCCGACGATAACGCCGTCGTCTTCGAGTTTGTCGATGTACTTTCTGACGGTGGGTTTGGATACTCCCGCTCTGTCTGCAATCTCCGAGTACGACGCCTGTGCGTCGTGTTCTAAAACACGGAGGATACGGTCTGCTGTCGATTCCGTACTCATGTTACCAGGTCGTTTGCCGCACAGGAAAAAATACCTTGCGAAGTAGTAAACACATTGTCTCCCGCGGAAAGGTTGGACGAACGACCGAAAGAAGCGAAACGAGATTACTTGTGGCGGTCGAGCAGGTCGTAGCTCCGTTCCCACTCGTAATCGTCGTCGAAGTACCGTTCTGCCAGCGGCGTCTCCGGCATGTCACCCGTCGCCTGTTTTTCCTGCTGGTAGGACGGACGCTCGTCGTCGACGTAGAATCGACCGGTGAGCACCGTTCCCTCGTAGAGGGAGTCTTCGGCTACGCGCATCATCTCGGCTGCCTCGTGTCGGTCGTTTACGTCGAAGTCGTAATCGTCGCTGTCCTGTACGTCGATGTACGGGACATACTGCTTGGCGTCCTTGTTCCACGTCGGACACTGCGTGAGGAAGTCCACGTGCGCGAACCCGTCGTGTTCCATCGCTTCGGCGAGTATCTCTTTCGCCTGGTTCGGGTTGACCGCCGCGGTTCGTGCGACGTAACTCGCACCCGAGGTGAGCGCCAGTGACAGAGGTCGAATCGGACTTTTCGCACTGCCGTGTGGCTGGGTCTTCGACTTGTGTCCCTTCGGCGACGTGGGCGAAGTCTGGCCCTTCGTCAGGCCGAAAATCTCGTTGTCGAAGACGATGTAGGTCATGTCGTGGTTCTCACGCGCGGTGTGCATGAAGTGATTCCCGCCGATTCCGTAGCCGTCACCGTCACCGCCTGCAGCGATGACTTCGAGGTCCGGGTTGGCGAGTTTGGCCGCACGTGCCACCGGCAGGGAGCGTCCGTGGATGGAGTGGAAGCCGTAACTCTGGAAGTACGACGATAGCTTCCCGGAACAGCCGATACCCGTGACGAGCAGCGTCTCGTCCGGCGTTCGCCCGACTTCGGGCATCGCCTGTTTCAGCGCCTTGAGGACGCCGAAGTCACCACAACCAGGACACCACGTCGCCTGCGGTTCGAGGCTTGGTGTGAACTCGTCCGAATCGATCTCTCGTTCTTCTCCGATTGCGTTGAATACACTCATTTCAGTCACCCGTTGCTGATTCGATGCGCGTGTTGTGCGCTAGCTCGGCACTTCCGTCCAGCTGCGATTCGAAGCCGCGTACGATATCGGCCGGTTCGAACGGATTGCCGTCGTATTTCAGCAGGCTGAACAGCTTCTCGCCGTGGCGACCCGTCTCACCCTGAATGTGCCTGCGGAACTGTGCCGTGGCGTTCATCTCGACGACAAGCGCTTCGTCCACGTCTGCGAGGAACTCGTTGACCTGGTCTTTCGGGAACGGGACCATGTCGCTGACGTTCATCGCTTTGACCGAGTGTCCGGCGTCGTTGAGCACGTCGACCGCTTCCTCGACAGCACCTTTCGTGCTCCCGAAGCTGAGGATGGCGTAGTCGGCGTCGTCCGCGCCGTACACCGTCTGGTGAGACTCGTCCATCGCGTCGAGTTCCTCGCGGATGGCAACGAGTTTCGACATTCGACGGTCCATCTGCGTGACGCGGTTGTCCGCGTCCTCGCTGATGTGACCCGCCTCGTTGTGCTCGTTTCCTGACGCGAGGAAGTTGCCACCCTTCTGTCCTGGCAGAGAGCGTGGGCTGACGCCGTCCTCGCCGTCGTAGCGGTATCGTTTGAACCGACCTGCGAGGCGTTCTCCCGCCTCGATGTCCTCTTCTGTCACGACCGCTCCGATGTCCGGGTTCGGGTCGCGGTCGAACACCGACTCCGGCACCATCTCGTGTCCGCCGGAGAGCTTCTGGTCGTAGAGGATGATGGACGGAATCTGGTAGTCGTAGGCGAGTTCGAACGCCTTTCGCGTCTGAAGGTACGACTCGCGGGCGTCACCGGGTGCGAAGACGACCCGATTCGAGTCTCCTTGACTCGTGTACAGGACGTGTTCTAAGTCCCCCTGTTCAGGTTTCGTCGGCATCCCCGTCGATGGCCCTGCGCGCATCGACTCGACGAGGACGATGGGCGTCTCCGTCATCTCGGCGAGTCCGAGCGGTTCGGACATGAGTGCGAATCCGCCGCCGGACGACCCACTCATCGCCTTCGCGCCGGCGTGACTCGCACCGATGGCGAGCGCGGCGGCGGCGATTTCGTCCTCGACCTGTTCGGAGATACCGCCGAGGTCCGGGAGATGCTGGGTCATGATGGTGTACACGTCGGTCCACGGAGTCATCGGATAGCCCGAGATGAACCGGCATCCTTCGTCGATGGCCCCGTACGCGATACCGTGACTTCCGGAGATGAGCACCTGCTCTTCTTCGTGCTCGCTCTCGGGCACGGTGATGCCGACGTCCGTGTCGTAGTTCTCCTTGACGTCCTCGTAGGCTTCCCGGAGAATCTCCAGGTTGGGTTCGAGGATTTTCTCCGGCATTGCCTCGCTCATCAGATCTTCGACGACGTCAAGGTCGAGGCCGATGATGGCACACGTCGCGCCGACACCGGCGGTGTTCCGCATGACTTCTCTGCCGTGTTTCTTTGCGAGCGCTCGAAGGTCCAGGTCGAAGACGTGCCAGTTGTTCTCCTCGACGCGCTCTTCGAAGTTCGGGATGTCGTCGGTGTCGAGCAGTCCGGCGTCGTAGACGATGACGCCGCCTTCTCGGAGTTCGTCTAAGTTCTCCGACAGGGGCTTTATCTCTTCGTTGCCGTAGTAGGCTTCTTCCTGTGGATTACGCGCGAAACCGTCCCCGAGCGAGAGGAGGAAGTTGTAGTTGTCCCCTCGTGATTTTACCTCGTGGTCGGCCGCGCGAATCTCCACGTAGGTGTGGCCGCCGCGAATGCGCGACGGATAATGTCGATGCGTGAATACGTTCAGCCCCGAACGCATCAGGGCTTTCGAGAAGTTCTGACTCGTCGAGTCGATTCCGTCCCCGGAACCACCTGCGATTCGCCAGATTAGTTCGTCATCCGTCATAATTGTAACTCCTGGCCTTCCGGCCTAGTGGCTAGAAGATGCGACGCAAGGTGGTAAAGCCTTTGCCATACATTAGCAAGGGTTTATCGTGATAGATGGGTCCTAACGACTGATTTCGAAGATGTGGAGAGAGAAATGTCTTGTTTAATGATGGTCTAATAACTGGAGGGCGTTCTATTGGTGTTGAAAAGGAACCAGATTGACTACATCAGAATATTGAATCGACTAGAATGAGCAGAACACTTGTGATTATTGGTATTCTATAATAAAATAAATATGACCAACTATTGGGCGTATGCAGTTGCCTTCGGTTCGCTACTGTCATTTCTCGCAGTCGCCCCGTGTATCTATTTAGGATAATAGGACTGACGACTAACATGAGCATAGAAGCTGCTAAACCTATGATGGTTGAACAAATGGTATATTTATTCAGTAAATCTGTTGTTACTTTGGTTCCTCTTTCAGTAGGTGGCGCTATTTTGTTTGCCTTTTTCCAGTTTGCAGGAGAACAAGCATAATCTATTTTGACGGTATAAGCTTACTTCTTGTCAGAATCTTTCGTCCGAATAATCTCCCGCATGTTGACGTAGATATCTCGCGTCGTCGTCTCCTCGTCGGGGTCGAACAGGTCACTGACTCGGTAGAGAATCGCGGCGAGGAGTTTGCTCTCGCTACTCTCCCCGCGAATGTCGTCGGCGATTTCACGGAGTGTCTCCATCCGGTCTTCGTCAGGTTCGAACGATTCCGTCTCTCGAGCCACGGGTCACTCCTCGGTCAGTTTTTGGCGGTTGACGATACCGACGTTGTTGGCGACGTTCTCCGTGAGTACGCGGAAGGCATCGCCTGTCTCGTTCTCGTCGTCGAGGACGGTGGGCGTCCCTTCGTCGCCACCGGTTCGGACCGAGGGGTCGAGTGGGATAGCACCGAGGAACGGCATGTCGTGTTCGTCGGCGAACGCGGCACCACCGCCGCGCCCGAAGATGTCGTGTTCGCTCCCGCAGTCTGGGCATCGAAACGTGCTCATGTTCTCCGCGATGCCGAGAACTGGCGTCTCGTGTTTACCGAACATCCGGAGCCCTTTCTCCGCGTCGTCCAGCGCGACACGCTGTGGCGTGGTGACGATGACAGCACCCGTGACGGGAACGCTCTGAAGGAGCGTGAGTTGCGTGTCGCCCGTTCCGGGTGGGAGGTCGACCACCATGTAGTCGAGTTGCCCCCACTCGACGTCTTCCCAGAGCTGAGTGAGCACCTTGTGGACCATCGGACCACGCCAGATGACGGGGTCGTCCTGCCCGGTGAGAAACGCCATGCTCATCAGTTTCACACCGAATTTCTCCGGCGGTACGAGATTCCCCTCCTCGGTGGCTTGCGGTCGCTCGTCAGCCGCGACCATGCGCGGGACGTTCGGTCCGTAGACGTCCGCGTCGAAGAGACCGACGCGGGCGCCCAGTTTGGCTAATCCAGCAGCGAGATTAACGGCGATGGTACTCTTTCCAACGCCGCCTTTTCCTGACGCGACGGCGATGACGTTCTTGACACCGGGAAGCACTTGCTCTCCCGTCGAGAGATCGCTATCGACGCGAGCCGAAAGCTCTGCTTCGAGTCCTTCCTCACCGAGGACCTCACGGACACGGTTTGCAATCTCACTCTCGTGCGGGGCGTACGGCGCACCGAGTGCGAGCGACACGCGTACACTCTCTCCGTCGACAGTGATGTCGTTTACGAGGCCGAGGGAGACGATGTCTTCGTCGAGGTCGGGGTCTGTAACCGATCGGAGGAGTTCTCGAACGTCAGCTTCGTCCATATCGACGACTAGCGTACGACTCGTCGATAAGACTTGTGAACTGGACGAACTTGGTTGGGTCTCGTAGATCGGTTTCGAAACCGTCGTCAACATCGCCAAACCAATAATATAATTTACCGTTTGGTAGCAAGTGGTGGTTTCTCCCTGGGGGGAGACGTAACCAAATCTGGTTACATCCAGGCGGTACCGTCCCACGAGTTTAAGAATATTCGTCCGAAAGACGTTGATGATGCTCGAGGATTCGTTCGGGCGCGAAGTAACTGGTGTACGCGTCTCACTTACCGACCGGTGTAATTTCGATTGCGTCTACTGTCACAACGAGGGGCTTGGGGACACCCGCGGACCGATGGAGCCACAGGACGACGAGATGAGTGCCGACGACGTCGTTCGATTTCTGGAGGTCGCCCGCGAGTTCGACGTCGGTAAGGTGAAGTTCACGGGAGGTGAGCCGATGCTCCGGGAGGATTTGGTGGAAATCATCCGCCGAACGCCGGACGAGATGGAGGTATCGATGACGACGAACGGCACCTTCCTTCCGGGAAGGGCCGACGAACTCCGCGAGGCGGGACTGGAGCGCGTGAACGTCTCGCAGGACGCCCTCGACCCCGAATCGTTCGCGGAGGTGACGAAGAGTGGCGCGTACGACAAAGTACTCGAAGGCGTCGACGCGGCTCTCGATGCAGGACTCGTCCCAGTAAAACTCAACATGGTGGTTTTCGAGGCGACTGCGGGATACGTTCCTCAGATGGTCGAGCACGTCGCCGAGAACGAGGGACTCCAGTTGCAGCTCATCGAGTACATGCCCGAGTTGACCGGGAAGCCGGAGTGGGCGATCGACATCCAGCGAGTTCACGATTGGCTCGAAGAGCAGGCCGACGACGTCGAAGTTCGGGAGATGCACGGCCGAAGACGGTACTGGATAAACGGCGGAATGGTCGAGATCGTCGACCCGGTCGAAAATCCGAGTTTCTGTTCGAATTGTCATCGCGTGCGCGTGACGCACGAAGGGTACCTGAAGGGATGTCTGAATCGCAACGACGACCTGCGGTCGATGGGAGAGATGACGAAAGCCGAAATCAGGGAAACCTTCCGGGAGACGGTTGCGAACCGCGTTCCCTACTACGGAGAGTACATGATTCGAAACGACGAGGGCGAGTGGGAGGTTAACGACCAGTACATCGACGCCTGAGACGGCGACAAGGTTGATAGGGGCTGACTACGCGCTCTCCCGTATGCGACGACGAGGATTTCTCGTAAAGATGGGGACGTTGGCTGGCGGTGCCGTCACTGCTCCGGTCGTCGGAACTGGGAGCAGGGGAACGCGAGCGTCCTCGAACACGATTCTCGGTGGGACGAAACACGAGACGGAGATGTACGTCCGAGAGGGGGGAAAAGGTCCGACTGCACTCGTCGTCGGTGGGATACACGGTGACGAAAAGAGCGGATATCGTGCGGCGAGTGAGATTGCGGAGTGGGAAATCGAAGGTGGGACGCTCGTCGTCCTGCCGAAGGCGAATCAGGTGGCGATTCGACACGACCGCCGAGAAGGGGCGAACGGCGACCTGAATCGGATGTTTCCGACGGGCGAGAAACCGGAGTCGAAACTCGCGCGAGCCATCTGGGACGTGGTTTCCCGCCACGAACCGGACGTGGTACTCGACTTACATCGTTCGCTCGGAATCTATGGCTACCACGAGTCGTCCGTCGGGCAGGTAATCTGGCCGACGGACGTCGGTGGCGCGAGCGAGTACGCAAAGCAGACTGCAGAACGGGTGAACGACGACGTCGTGCCGTGGCACATGCCCTACCACGCGTACCGTCGTGGAGGCGAGCTAGACGGGTCACGGCCGATGTTGATTCACAAAGTGGCGGGTGACCTCGGAAAACCGGGATACATCGTCGAGACGACGAAGTTTCTACTCGACTCACAGACGAGAACCCGGTGGACGAAACGCGTTGCACGCGAACTACTCTCTCGTCACGGTATCGAACGGAGGACGAACAGATGAACGTTCGAGAGGTGTTCGCCGGACGAGCGGTGATAGGTGCGTACATCCTGCTAGTCGCCCCACTCGTCGTCGGCGCACTGGACACGCGACTCATGACGCCACTCGCGCTACCGGGGTATCTCGCACTCACGCTCGGAAGTTCAGTCGGTAGCTATCTCTTTCCGACGTTCGAACTGTGGGTGTTCTGGGCACCGTTCCTAGTCGGTGCGTACGCGGTCTCCGTGGTGGTGGCGGCGGCGTATCGTGCCGTACGAGCGTCATTCGTTGCGTTTAAATAGTAACCCCCGGTAGGATGAGGTGCAGACAACTGTAGGGATACGTATCCCGAGTCCGGAAGGGCGAACGTAAGTGAGTGTGTCGAGGTAGCCTAGTCTGGCCCACGGCGCAGGGTTGCTAACTCTGTGGCGTCAAGCCTCGAGGGTTCGAATCCCTCCCTCGACGCTCCAACCTATCAACCATGAGTACGGAACAACCACAGGACGAAGACGACGACCTTCGGTACTTCGTCCGCATCGGGCAAACAGACCTCGATGGGACGAAATCCGTAGAGCGGTCGCTTTCAGAGATGAAAGGGATCGGTCGTCGCACGGCACGAATAATCGCCGAGGAGGCAGACGTCGACCGAACAGCGACGTTCGGCCGCCTCGACGAGGACGACATCGAGAGCGTCGTCGAAGCCGTGGAGAACTACGCCGAAGAGGTTCCCGAGTGGCTCACGAACCACCGTAACGGATACTTCTCCGGTGAATCAACTCACGAAACCGGCAACGACCTGTCGATGACGCGTCGTCAGGACATCAACCGGATGAAGATGATCAGCTCCTACAAAGGGCTCCGTCACAAGCGTGGACAGAAAGTTCGCGGTCAGCGAACCAAGTCTACGGGACGGACCGAGGGGACGATCGGCGTGAACGTCGAAGAGATCAAAGAAGAGGCCGCAGCAGCGGAGGGTGACGAGGAATAATGTCGCTCCCCGGTGAGAACACGAAGTTCTACGAGACGCCGAATCATCCGTTCCAGGGCGAGCGAATTGCCGAGGAACGTGGTCTGATGGACCGGTACGGCCTGAAGAACAAAGAAGAGCTCTGGCGCACCCAGAGTCAGCTTCGCAACTTCCGCCGTGAGGCTCGCCGACTCCTCGGCAGCATCACGGGTGACGAAGCGGAAGAGGCCGACGAGTTCCTCTCCCGACTGAAGCGAATCGGCGTCCTCGACGAGGGCGACGAACTCGGTGACGTGTTGCTTCTCGACATCACGGACGTTCTGGAGCGTCGGCTCCAGACCGTCGCGTACCGGAAAGGACTGGCCCACACGCCGAAACAGGCTCGCCAGTTCATCACGCACGGGCACGTCACGGTCAACGACAGCCGTGTGTCGATTCCATCGTACAAAGTCGAAGTCGACGAGGAAGACTACGTCGCCTTCGACGAGGGAAGCCCGCTTGCGGACGAACTACATCCAGAACGCGCGGAGGGTAACGAATGAGCGACAACGACGAGAAGTGGGGCATCGCCCACGTGCACGCATCGTTCAACAACACGATAATCACCATCACCGACCTCACCGGTGCGGAGACCATCGCGAAGTCCTCCGGTGGGACGGTCGTGAAACAGAACCGCGACGAGTCCTCGCCGTACGCGGCCATGCAGATGGCCGAGACGGTCGCAGAGGAGGTCAAAGCTGCTGGCATCGACGGCCTGCACGTCCGCGTGCGCGGCCCCGGTGGCAACCTACAGCAGAACCCCGGACCGGGTGCGCAGGCGACGATTCGCGCACTCGCACGTGCTGGTATCGAAATCGGCCGTATCGAGGACGTGACGCCGATTCCGCACGACGGTACTCGCGCACCGAAAGGTAGTGGATTCTAACACATGACCGAAGACTTCGACGTAGAGTTCATCGACGGCGACGAACGCAAGGCGCGGTTCCTCGTTCGCAACGTCACCCCGGCGTTCGCCAACGGTGTTCGGCGGG
This sequence comes from Haladaptatus ordinarius, assembly GCF_054177595.1. NCBI lineage: Archaea > Methanobacteriati > Methanobacteriota > Halobacteria > Halobacteriales > Haladaptataceae > Haladaptatus > Haladaptatus ordinarius. The sequence goes on from NZ_JBPEHH010000014.1 coordinate 33,780, forward strand.
CGATGATTGCGGACGTTCCGACGCTGTCTATCGATACGCTCCGCGTCATCGAGAACTCCTCGGTGATGTTCGACGAGCAAATCGGTCTGCGTCTCGGTCTCGTCCCGTTGACGACGCCACCCGGCGAGTTCGAGGTTGGCGACACCGTGACGCTCAGCCTCGACGTGTCGGGGCCGGGAACCGCGTTCTCGGGCGACCTCATCAGCTCCGACGAGATGGTGCAACCCGCCGACGACAACGTCCCGATTATCGACCTGAAAGACGACCAGCGTCTCGAACTCGAGGCCGACGCGGTGCTCGATTCGGGCAAGGAACACGCCAAACATCAGGGCGGCGTCGCGGTCGGTTATCGACACCTACAGCGCGTCGAAGTCGTCGGCGACCGGGACGAGTTCGGAGAGGAAGAACCCCAGATTCTCCGCGGCGTCATCGAAGACGACGGCGAACTCGTTCCGACGGAGTCGTTCGACCATGACCTCACGAAGCGGTTCCCCGGAAAGGAAGTCGAGGTCCACGACGTGTCGAACGCCTTCGTGTTCCACGTCGAGAGTGACGGGTCGTTCACCGTCGAAGAGCTGGTGACGCAAGCCGTCGATACTCTTGTCGCGCGCGCAGACGAACTCGAACAGGCAATTCAACTATAACCATGACAGGCCTTTCGAACCACCCTGACGCGTCTGTCGGCCTTACCCGGAGTAACTGCTTTCGGGAACGGCAGACTCGCGGGCAGCGGTCGCTCGCGGAATCCGAGGCGTCTCGCGCCCCGGCAACCGAAACTGGTTTGAAGGGCCACAGTCAACAGTGTGTTGCCCACGAGGGTACGCACGTATTCTTAGCGTGCAGGGATAGCCAAGTCTGGCCAACGGCGCAGCGTTCAGGGCGCTGTCTCGTAGGAGTCCGCAGGTTCAAATCCTGCTCCCTGCATCCGTTCTCAACACTGGAGGAAGTAGCATGAGTAAAACTAACCCGAGGCTCAGTAGTCTCATCGCCGAACTCAAGTCGGTGTCCCGTAACTCGGATGCCGACGTGTGGAGCGACGTTGCGACACGCCTCGAGAAACCACGGAGTACGCACGCGGAGGTCAACCTGGGCCGCATCGAGCGGTACGCGCAGGAAGACGAGACCGTCGTCGTACCCGGGAAGGTTCTCGGGAGCGGTGTCCTGCAGAAGAACGTCACTGTCGCCGCAGTCGACTTTTCCTCGACTGCACAGACGAAGATAGAGCAGGCGAACGGCGAACCGATAAAACTCGAACAGGCAATCGAACAGAACCCCAACGGCTCGAACGTCCGGGTGATTCGATGAGTATCGCGGAATTCGACGCAGACGTCGTCGTCGACGCCCGAGATTGCATTCTCGGTCGTGTGGCGAGTCAAGTCGCACAGAAGGCGTTGGACGGCGAGCGAGTCGCCGTCGTTAACGCCGAGCAAGCTATCATCACCGGTAGCGAAGAGGACGTCAAAGAGAAGTTCGAGACGCGATTCAATCTCAGCTCCGACCAGGGTCCGTACTACCCGAAACGTCCCGATATGATAGCCAAACGGTCGATTCGCGGCATGCTTCCGTACAAGAAGCCGCGTGGCCGTCGGGCCTTCGAGAACGTTCGCGTCTACGTCGGCAATCCGTACGACGAGGATGGCGAAATCCTCGACGGAACGTCACTAGACCGACTTTCGAACATCCGCTTCGTCCAGCTGGGCGAAGTCAGTCAACACCTAGGTGCTAACGTCACATGGTAACGAACACGAGCGGTAAGAAGAAGACGGCCATCGCCCGCGCCACGGTCAAGGAAGGCGAGGGTCGCGTGCGAATCAACTCGAAACCAGTCGAACTGGTGGACCCGGAGATGGCCCGCCTCAAGATGCTCGAACCGTTCCGCATCGCGGACGACGAGCGCGAGAGCGTGGACGTCGAGGTCACCGTTTCGGGCGGCGGAATCACCGGACAGGCAGACGCCGTCCGCACCGCCATCGCCCGCGGTCTCGTCCAGCACATGGGTGACGCCGAACTCCGCGACGCGTTCATGGAGTTCGACCGTTCCCTGCTGGTCAACGACGTTCGCCAGTCCGAACCCAAGAAGTGGGGCGGCCCCGGTGCCCGCGCCCGCTATCAGAAGTCCTACCGCTGAGGTGGTCCAACCATGATGATTCCAGTTCGATGTTTCACGTGCGGCAACGTCATCGGTGAACACTGGCAGGAGTACAAGGCGCGTGCCGAGACGCAGATGGGTGACGAAGACCCAGCAGACGTTCTCGACGATCTCGGCGTCGAGCGTCACTGCTGCCGACGGATGATCGTCTCACACAAAGACCTCGTGGACATCGTCGCACCTTATCAGTGATGGCACAACAACATTACTCCCGATACGAGAAAGCACGAATCCTCGGCGCACGAGCACTGCAGGTGTCGTACGGCGCACCGGTCCTCATCGAGACCGAGGAGTCCCAGCCCATACTCATAGCGGCCGAGGAGTACGACGCCGGTGTGCTCCCGTTCACCGTCCGACGTGAGGGGAAGAAATGACGCTCATCGAACGCGTCAGACTCCGTCAGGTGCTCGACTCGCGCGGCAACGCGACGGTCGAAGCCGACGTGCAGACCAAAAGCGGTGGATTCGGTCGAGCCGCTGCTCCCAGTGGGGCGTCCACGGGGGAGTACGAGGCCATCGAACTCGAACCGGGTGAAGCGATAGCCGCGGCCCGCGAGCACGCGGTTCCACGGCTCGAAGGGACGGTGTACGTCGGCGACCAGCGCGACGTCGACCGCACCCTTCGTGTCGCAGACGGAACCGAGAACTTCTCCGAAATCGGCGCGAACAGCGCCGTCGCCATCAGCATGGCCGCCGCGAAAGCCGCGGCGGACGTGCTCGGCGCGCCACTCTACCAGCACCTCGGTGGTGCGTTCCGTGGCGACAACTTCCCGATTCCGCTCGGGAACGTCATCGGCGGCGGCGAACACGCTGCCGACGCGACGGCGATTCAGGAGTTCCTCGCGGCTCCGGTCGGCGCACCCAGCGTGCAAGACGCCGTGTTCGCTAACGCCGCGGTCCATCAGGAAGCCGCAGACGTCTTGGCTGACCGTGACGTTCCGTCGGCGAAAGGCGACGAAGGTGCGTGGGCACCCGCCATCGACGACGCCGAAGCGTTCGAAGTGATGGACGAAGCCGTCTCGACCGTCAGCGACGAGTTCGGGTTCGATATCCGATTCGGGCTCGATATGGCCGGTGCCGAGTTGTACGAGGACGGCGAGTACCACTATCGCGACCGCACACGTTCGACCGCCGAGCAGATCGACTACGTCGCCGACCTCGTGAACGAGTACGACCTCGTCTACGTCGAAGACCCACTCGATGAGAACGATTACGATGGGTTCGCAGAACTCACCGACCGCGTGGGCGAACAGACGCTCGTCTGCGGTGACGACCTGTTCGTCACCAACGTCGACCGACTCGCCGACGGCATCGAGCAAGGCGCAGGTAACAGTATCCTCATCAAACCGAACCAGATAGGGACGCTGTCGGACGCCTTCGACGCCATCGAACTCGCCGTCGAAAACGGCTATGACCCAGTCATCTCACATCGGAGTGGAGAGACCGAGGATACGACCATCGCACACCTCGCCGTGGCGACCGACGCACCGTTCATCAAGACGGGTACCGTCGGCGGCGAGCGAACCGCCAAGCTGAACGAACTCATCAGAATCGAGCAGAACGTATCACGACTATGAGTGAAAACGAATCCGAACAGGTAGACGAAGAACCAGACGGTCTCGACGCCGCGGAAGAGGAAATCGACGCGGAACCGACCGGCGAATCCGGTGCGGAACCCGACGTCGACCCCGACGAAGACGTCGCCGCACAGTCAGACGAGACCGAAGAAGACGAAGCGCAGTTCGACGAGGACGTTCTCGGCGACGAGGAGGCAGACCTCCTCATCCCCGTCGAGGACTACCTCGGCGCTGGTGTCCACATCGGTACCCAACAGAAGACCGAGGACATGGAGCGGTTCATCCACCGCGTCAGGACGGATGGCCTGTACGTTCTCGATGTGAGCAAGACCGACCAGCGAATCCGCACGGCGGCGGACTTCCTCGCCAACTACAACCCAGAGCAGATACTGGTCACGTCGTCGCGCCAGTACGGTCGCTTCCCGGCCGAGAAGTTCGCCGACGCCGTGGGCGCACGCGCCCGCACGGGGCGTTTCATCCCGGGCACGCTGACGAACCCGAAGTACGACGGCTACATCGAACCCGACGTGGTCGTCGTCACCGACCCCATCGGTGACGCACAGGCGGTCAAGGAAGCCATCACGGTCGGCATCCCCGTCATCGCCATGTGTGACTCGAACAACAACACGAGCAACGTCGACCTCGTCGTCCCGACGAACAACAAAGGTCGCAAGGCGCTGTCGGTCGTCTACTGGCTGCTGGCCAACGAGACGCTCGACCGCCGCGGTGCGGAACCCGCCTACTCGCTCGACGACTTCGAGAGCGAGATTTAATCGCCGTATTTGGATTTGCGCTGTTTTACGCGTCGACTCCCGTTCGAGAGTGGTCGCCACGGGTAGTACCTCACGGTCGATGGCTCTGGATATCGATGGTCGGTGGTGGCCGAGAGACCGGTAACCGGTGTAAAAACGCTTGCTGGCGCAACCAGTGTTCTAACCCCATATCCGGACGGAGATAGAGATATGGTCGGGGGACATAGTCTGGACTGCGACGAATGTGGCTGGGCCGTCGAGACGACGGCCGACCGGCAGGAACGGAGCCAGCGGGCCGTCCACCACTTTTGCGAGACCGGCCACTCGATAACGGCCGACGAACGGTCTCCCTTCTCCCGACTCAAAACTCACTGTCTCGTTCCCAGTAACTTGACAGCCACCGATTGAACGGGTCAGCAATTGTCCGCGATGCAAGCGGCATCGACGCCTGTTCGTGTATCCGCTCGTTCACGGGAGCGGTATCGCGGAGACTCATTCGTCGTCCGGTTCGTCAGCCCCCTCTCCGAGGATAAGTGCGTTTTCGACGAGGCTCTCGTGGCCCCGGCGTAATCGCTCAGAGACGGCTTGATGTGAGATCTCGAGTTGGTCGGCGAGGTCGCCAGCCGTCGCCTCGCGAGGGACGTCGTAGTACCCGTGTTCGAAGGCGAGAGTTAGCATATCCTGTTGGTCTTCGGTCAGTCCGAAACGTCCACGCCGCCCCTCCTCTAACCGATAGATGTTGAGAACGTCGAGTGTCATCCCCTCGCTCTCACAGTATTCGTAGGTGCGCGAGAGGGACTCCCGTTCGGGAAAGACGATGCGGAAGTTCCAGGAGTGGCCGTCACCCATCGCGGCGAGAATCGTCCCTTCCTCGTTGATGAGAATCTGGATAAGAGTGTCTATCTGGTCGACCCACTCCATTCGATAGAGCCACTCGTCTTCCATCTCGGTGAGCAACTCGACGTCCTCGACGGTCGGGTCGTCGGCGAGAGCCGATTCGATATCTTCCCGAGACCCCCCATCGCAGGTCACCCACACGAACGGCATGACGTGGTCGTCGCCGTGAGCGACGACTCGCTCGATTTCGAACGCCAGACCTCCGAGTGTCGACAACGCTCGGCTGAGGGCAAACTCGTCGGACGGAATTTCGACCTCGACGACTGTCGCAGTCATACCCCATCAGTCTCATTCCACGAGGATAGATGCGTTGGCTCGACCCGACCGAACCACTACCGGTCGACCGTCTCCCATCGACGAGAGCGGTATTCGAAAAAAGTGATACCCCCTGCTCACCGAGAGTAGACCATGACAACTTCGAGCGCCCCGGGGAAGGTATACCTCTTCGGGGAGCACGCCGTCGTCTACGGGGAACCTGCCGTCCCCTGTGCCATCGAGCGCAGGGCGACCGTGACGGTCGAATCGCGCGAAGACGACCGCCTCCGGGTCCACGCGAAGGACCTGAGCATCGATGGATTCACCGTCGAGTACAGCGGCGGGACGGACGAAACGCCCGACGTGGACGTCTCCGAATCGCTCGTCCGGGCCGGAGTGGGCTACATCGACGCCGCCATCGAACAGGCCCGCGAGGCCGCCAACACGCCGGACGCCGGTTTCGACATCACCGTCGAGAGCGACATCCCGCTCGGAGCGGGACTCGGCTCCTCGGCAGCGGTGACCGTCGCAGCCATCGACGCCGCTGCCCGCGAACTGGGCGTCGAACTCCCGACCGAGGAGATAGCAGACCGAGCGTATCGGGCAGAGCTCGCGGTACAGGAGGGTGAAGCCTCGCGCGCCGACACGTTCTGCTCGGCGACCGGCGGGGCCGTCCGCGTCGAGGGTGACGACTGCCGGGCTATCGAGGCCCCCGACCTCCCCATCGTCGTCGGGTTCGACGGGGGTACTGGCGACACGGGAAAACTCGTCGCGGGCGTTCGGGCGCTCCGCGAGGAGTACGAGTTCGCCGCCGATACCGTCGAGATCATCGGCGACATCGTCCGACGAGGGGAACAGGTGCTGGCAGCGGGAGACGTCGAGGACCTTGGCGAACTGATGGACTTCAATCACGGTCTGTTGGAGGCACTGGGCGTCTCCTCGCGCTCGCTCGACAACATGGTGTGGGCGGCTCGCGACGCGGGCGCACTCGGGGCGAAGCTCACCGGGGCGGGCGGCGGTGGCTGTATCGTCGCGCTCGACCCGACGGACGAGACGGAGACCGCACTCCGATTCACGCCGGGGTGTGAGGACGTTTTCCGCGCCGAACTAGACACCGAGGGGGTGCGCGCGGAATGAGTCTCACCGTGCTCAAACTCGGCGGGAGCGTCGTCACGGACAAAGACCGTGCGGATACGGTAGACGACGCGACCCTGACTCGGGTCGCCGAGGAAATCGGCGCGGCGAACGTCGAGAATCTCGTCCTCGTCCACGGCGGCGGGAGTTTCGGCCACCACCACGCCAGCCAGCACGGCGTCTCGAAGACGGCGGGGAGTCACGACGTCGGTGCCGTCATCGACATCCACGGGGCGATGAAGACCCTGAACCAGTTCGTTCTCTCTCGTCTTCACGAACGCGACGTTCCCGCCGTCCCCGTCCATCCCTTCTCCACCGGAGCGAGAGACGAGACGGCGACGCTCACGCTCCCGACGGCGCAAGTCGAGACGATGCTCGGAGAGGGATTCGTCCCCGTCCTCCACGGTGACGTCATCGCACACGTCGACGAGGGCGTGACGGTCGTCAGTGGCGACGAACTCGTCGTCTCGGTCGCCAACCAACTCGATGCCGACCGCGTCGGCTTCTGTTCTACGGTGCCCGGCGTCTTAGACGAGACCGAGTCGGTCGTCCCCGAAATCACCGCCTACGAACAGGTCGCGGACGTACTCGGCGGTAGCGACTCGACCGACGTGACCGGCGGCATGGCAGGAAAGGTGCGAGCGTTGCTCGAACTCGGGACGCCGGCGTCTATCTTCGGCCCCGAGGACGTTGGAGCGTTCCTCTCCGGTGGGTCGCCGGGGACGCGCATCGACGGTTAAACTGGAGAGGCAGTGTGGTTTTCGGAAGAGAAAGAGAGAGAAACTGTTTTACGACCGTGCTTGCCGAATCTGGCGCACGCCGGGGACGATTACCCAGAAGAAGATCATGCCGAAGATAGCGAACCAGAAGAACGCCTCGCGGAGGATGATGGCGAGGTTGCCGTACATGTCCAGACTCCCCGGAATCTCGCCGATGAGCTGTGTATCTTCGAAGCCGGGGGTCGTATACCAGCCCGACAGCACCATCCAGGCGAGTCCCGCGGCCGTGGCGATACCGAGTCCCTTCGCGAATTCGTCAGCCATTGTTCGAGGGTTCGTCGGAGTCGTCTTTAGACTTTCCCATTCCTTCGGCGCGGAACCGAGTGGAGAAGGCGTACACGACCGTTCCCGCAGCGATGAGTATCAGTCCGAAGATGGCGAGTGGAAAATCGACCTCCGGAAGCGGAGCGGTCGCACGGTCGGTCGCCACGTCCAGCGAGATGAACCCACCGACCACGGTGATAACGGCGAACAGCGTCGAGAAGACGGTCACTACTTTGTACATGCGAAGTGGCACGACCACCTCGCGGGAACGAATCCCAGACGATTTGGCGTCTTCGCCGTCGCTTTCTTCGTCGCCGAACACAGAATAGTTCGTCTCGAACTCGTCGTCCCGTCCAGACATTGAAAAAGTCAGCTCACTTCGGCGGTCGCAGGCGGTAGTACCGGCGGTTCAGGCTGAACATGTAGCCTTCGCGCATCGATTTCAACACCGCGTAGGTGATGGTTCCTGCCACGATCGGCACGAGGAACGTCAGGTCGAACGCGAGGTGAGCGTTGATGGGGAGCAGGTTCTTGATGGACAGCGCGCTGATGGTGATGGCGAACACGACGCCGAACATGCCGACTGCCGCCCAGAACGGCTGTTCGACGGGACGTCGTGCGCTTCCTTTGTTCAGGAACGGAACGATAGCGATAGCGCCGACGACGACGACGTTCGCGACGACACCGTAGGTTCGGTCTGCCATCAGTTTGTCACCGCCGAGGATGGCGAGTTCGGGGTTGAGCGGCCCCAGCTTCAGCAGGCCGAACGACCAGTAGAGATACCAGTCGGGCAGGATGATAGCCGGGGTCGAACTCGGGTCTGCCGGCGGGCCGAGGTGTGGCGGGAGCGTCGCCGAGAGGAACAGAATCATCCCGACAAAGAAACTCGTAATCGAGAGATTACGAATCATCTCGTGTGGCCACGTCGGGAACGCCAGCACGTCGCGCTCGACGTAACTCGATTCCTCGCGGAGGTCCTGGTCTTCGCGGCGGGCGCGTTCGAAGTATTCGTAGGTCAACCGGGAGAGACCCTGCGTGCGCTGCTTGCGTTCGAGCCACGACGGGGTCTCGTCGTCCGGCGGGACGATGCCGGTTCCGCTTCCGTCAGTTCGGGGTTGGGTTTCGTTTTCGTCGGTCATTGGTATCAGTGTGGTTCCGCGATGCCCTGCATCCAGACGATGCCGATGTGGACCGCGATGAGCGTGGTCACCACGAACGGCAACAGGAACACGTGCAGGATGTACATGCGTTGCAAGGTGGCCTGACTCAGACTGAACCCGCCGAACAGCAGTTGGGCGACCCACTCACCGATGAGTGGAACCGAGAGGCTCATCTCGACGCCGATCTGTCCGGCCCAGAACGCGAGCTGGTCCCACGGGAGCAGGTAGCCCGTGTAACCGAACACCATCGTCAGGCTGATGAGGACGATGCCGATGAGCCAGTTGACCTCGCGCGGTTCCTTGTACGCACCCGTGAAGTAGACACGGAGCATGTGGAGGAACACTGCCGCGACCATCACCTGTGCCGACCAGCGGTGAATACTCCGGAGCATGAACCCGAAGTTGAGGTCGGTCATGATGAGCTCCAACTGGGAGTACGCCGCGGATGGGTCACCCGCCGTGGACGGCGAGTAGTAGAACCCGAGCAGTGCGCCACTGATGGCGGCCACGACGTACGCGATGGTCGAGAAACTCCCGAGCGCGTACAGGGGATACCAGTACCAGAACTTGTTGTCCAGCCCGTACTGTTCGGTGTGGCTTTTCGGCATCTGGAGGTTGACGCGGTAGTACAGCGTCTCCAGAATCTCGAGATAGTCCACGATGCGGAACCGTCGGTCCATCCAGATGAGCGTCGTGAGGAACGTGCTCTCGATGGGCGTGAGGTCTTTCTCACGGAGCCACTCACCGTGGTCGTGTTCGTCTTTGCGTTCGATACTCATCTACTCGTCCTCCGGACGTGGCAGTGCCACGAACGATTTCTTGACGATGCTGAACGGGTCGTAGATGGACTGGTGGCACGGACAGTAGATCATGTCCTGGGCACCGAACTTCGCGGCACCGGCGATGCCCTTGAACGCGGGGACACAACAGAAGTGCGTACACTTGTTCAGGTTGGCGATGAACCCTTCCTGGGTGCTCGCTTTGAGCCACTCGTTTTCGTTCGCCATCTCTTCGACGTTCGTGCTTCGGATGAGTTGGACGGTCATCGTCTGGCTCGCGGGCACGTCCTGCGAGCGCCAGGTCACCATCGCCGGCTTGCCGAGACCGGACTTTCCGATGTCGTTGCCCCACGTCTTGTAATCGCTGAAGTCGTCGACGTGAACCTTGTCTCCTGCCTTGACCTCGCTACTCTGCCAGTCGTATGCGCCGCCTTCCTTGTACCGGAAGTAGTTGTCCATGTCGGCTTCCGGGTCGACGCCTTTGTACGTCTGGACACCACAGTACTGGAACCACTCGGCCGAGTAGGTGATTCCGCCGATGTTCGTCTCGGCGACCGTAATCGTCCGACCCTGCTCTTCTACCTTCTTGGGCTTGGGAAACACGCCTTTGATGAACCCCTCGCCGTCTATCTCGATGGGTATCTGTGGCATCGCGCGCGGCGCGGGGCCGTCCGTGTTCTCCATCCCCATGAACTGGGTGATTCCGCCACCTTCGCCGGTCGGGGACGTCGCCGATTTCAGGGCTGCGGCCCCGGCGGTACCGAAGCCGGCGAGGGTCGCACTCCCGACGACGCCTTTGACGAAACGGCGGCGACCTGTGCTTTCCGGATATTTGTCGTCTCCTGCCATTGTTTATCGTTTGTAGTAAGGGTACACTGCTCGTTTGAACTGCTCCCACGCGTCACCGAACGATTCGGTTCCGTACTGCTCTTCTTCGCGGACGTAGAGGTCTTCCCATTTACGACGACGCTTCTTGACTATCATCACGTCGGGGAGGAACTCCTTGCGGTACAGCATGAGTACGAACGCGAGATCGATGAAGATGACCGCGAGGATGCCCCCGAGATACATGTTCCCGACCTCGGAGAGACCCCAGCCGTTGAGTAGGCCGTAGGTGAACAGGCCGACGAACACGACTTCGATTATCGTCAACAGGACGATTGCGATAGCAGCAGTCGTACTCTCCCGTGCCGGTTCGTATCGATGAATGTCGCCGTACGTGCTTCCTGACGATGACATCTATCTGTTCCCTCCGCTCGTGTGGGGTGATTCGCCGTACTTCAGGAAGAAGAACGTGTAGATGATCGAAACGACCATCATCAGAATCGTCGCGATTCCGACGTAGTGAGCCTGGAACGGCACGCCCATCTCCTCCGGGTCCGCTTCTTCCTGTCCGCCGCCGCCACCGCCACCACCGCCGACCTGGATGGTCCCGGTCATGCCGGCGCTCTTGTGCGGCGCACAGTAGTACTCGTACGTTCCCGGCGTGTCGAACGTGTGTTCGTACGTGTAGCCCGAGTCGTAGGTCTTCGCCTCGCCACCCGGCGTGCCCTTCCAGCTCGACCCGCTGGGCTGGCTCTCGGGGATGACGTTGTGGGTGTTCGACTCCCACACCCACTTCACCGTCGTTCCCGGCGATATCGATAGCTTGGCTGGTTCGAAGACGAGTTCGCCGCCGGGGCCGGTCGTCACCGTCTTCGTGGCCCCGCCGCCACCGCCGCCGCCTTCTGATTGATTACCACTCGATTGGTTTCCACTCGACTGGTTGCCGCCGCCAGACGTCGTCGTGGTGTTTCCACCAGTCCCGTTCCCGCCCGACTGGTTTCCACCTCCTGACGTGGTCGTCTGCTGCGCACCAGCGGGTGCCGCCGCCGCGGCAGTTCCGCCAGCAACGCCGCTGGCCGCCAGTAGAAAGTCCCGCCTCTTCATACACGTGTTGCTCAGGATGGGACTTGCTTAAAGCCACCGATGCCGATGGATACCCGTCTACAGGGTTTTCGAAACTCCTCTCGTCCGTTCAGTCGTCCTGCTCGTTTTCGTCCAGGGGAAGAAAGTCGGGTCGGTCACCCGATTCGACCCCTGCGGACCGTAACCGGTTCCGGTACTCTTCCGACCGGAACCTATCGGAGAGTCGAGCGTTCGCGACGATGACCAGGACGAACAGTCCGAAGACGAGAAAGCCAGCACCGACGATGGCGAGGAGCGCCGTCGCACCCTGAACTCGCTGTGGAAGGCTGAGGAGTCCGAGCGCGACGAGGAACCACGCGAGGAGGAGTCCGATTCCGGCGAGCACGTGGATGGCCGCGATGGCTTGCATCAACTTGTTCCCCAGTTCGCCGCTTCCTTCCGGAACGTCGTCGGGTCGGGGCAGTTGGTCGTCTTCGGAAACCTCCGGAACGTCGTACTCCTCCATCGACGCGAGCGCCACGGTCGGTTTCACGTCACGGAGTACCGTCCCTCGCCCCTCGACGCTCCCGTCGGGGTAGACGATAGCGTAGCCTTCGTCGGAGTACGCGAGCAGTTGGGGTTCGCCGTCGCGGGTGATACGCTCGACCACGGCGAACACTTCTCGGACGGCGATTCGATGTTTCAAGTCGGCCTCGACTCGGTCGAGTAACTCGCGGCCCGTAATCCACGAGTCTGGGTCGAACGCGACTTCCCACTCTTCGAGCGTCATCTCCGCCATGTCCTCGGGACCGAAGTTATCGAAATCGTACTTCTCTTCGACCTCGCGGCGGAGTTCCTCGCGGGATTTCTCTGGCACATCGTCGTCTGCGCCCTGCGTCCCACTGTCGGAGTCGGCCATTATCCGAAGGTTACGCTTCGACGGCTAAACATCTTCTGACACGCCCGACGTTTCGCACGCTTTAACGCCCCCCGGTCTAACCTCCGATTATGGTGAGCGACGCGGCGATTGCGACTGTGGTCGCGCTGGTCGTGACTGCGAGTTTTCCTTTCTATCTCTACGGCGCGTGGGTCATCCTCGAAGCCGAGACGGTAACCTGGAGCTTGCTCACCTACCATCTGAAGATAATCCTCGTCGGGCTATTGTTGACGACGATTCCCGTCGTCGGATGGATGGCCCCCCGTCTCCTCGACCAGCTGGGTGGCCTCGCCGCAGTGCACGTCTTTCTCGGCTTGCAGGCCTACGCGATGTTGGTGCTGGCGCTCACCGGTATCGTCAGAATCTTTCAGGTCAAGCGTGCCCACGACCTGTACGGCGAACCGGACCAGGACGTCGACATCAGCGAGCTCCACGAGAACATGGATTCGTGGCGCAGGCGACTGCGCGTCGGGGTCGCGGGCTACGTCGTCTTCTGGTTGCTCGCGTGGACGCTCGGTATGGCGCGATTTCTCATCCTGTACACCGATTACTTCTGAACGCTTCGTTCAGCCCCGGTTTCGACGGCCGGTCAGTTCCACGCCTCGCCGCTGGCGAGGTCGGCGTCGTTGTCCAGTTGCGACGACGGGCAGATGTCTTCGAGGGCGCAGTCGTCACAGTTGGGGCTCCGGGCGGTGCAGGTCGCCCGGCCGTGGCTGATGAACAGGTGGGTCAACTGTTGCCAGTCCTCCTCGGAGACGAACGACATGAGGTCGGTTTCGATGGCTTCGGGGCGTTCTTTCTCGGTCAGCCCCAATCGACGCGACAGTCGCTGGACGTGCGTGTCCACGACGATGCCCTCCACCGTGTCGTGACCGTGCTGGAGCACCACGTTCGCCGTCTTGCGCCCGACGCCCGTCAGGTCGGTCAACTCGGCCATGGTGTCCGGAACCTCGCCGTCGTGTTCCTCGACGATGGTCCGGCAGGCGCTCCGTATCCATTTGGCCTTGTTGTTGTAGTAGGTGATGGAACTCAGGTCGTCGGCGAGTTCGTCCACGTCCGCGTTCGCGTAATCTTCCGGCGACCGGTACTTCTCGAAGAGGTGCTCGGTCTCCGCGTTCACGCGCTCGTCCGTACACTGCGCGGAGAGCATCACCGCGACGAGTAGTTCGAGGCGATTCGTGAAGTCGAGCGAGATGGTCGCATCCGGGTATTCGTCGTACAGTCTCTCGAGAATCTCGTCCAACTGTTCGTCTCGCGTCTCCAGTGGGTCACCCATAGCGGGTGACTCGGATGGACAGGGTTTCAGTCGTTCGATATTCGCGGCGGAGTGGAGGAAACGAGTCGTTCGAGGCGTACTGTGGGTGGAAAATCCGTTCACGACGTGCCCGCAGACGGCTCTAATCCCCAGTGACCGGGTCGACACACTCGTCCGGGGCGGGGTCGGTGCTGTACATCACGACGAAGACGATAGCCGAGACGACGATGAACGCCGCCGCCGACCAGAACGCGACGAGGACGCTCGTCGCGTCCCAGATGGCTCCGATGAACACCGGCCCACCGACCTGCCCGACCTTCCACGCGATAGAGCGAAGGGAGAGGCTGGAGGCCACCGCGTCGAACTGCTCGCCCTCTTCGACGAACAGCGACATGCTGGCGGGAAGCCGGAGACTGTCACCGATTCCGAGCACGGCGTAGGCCGCAAAGAGCACGAAGAAGGCACCGGGAACCACCATCTCCCCGCCGAACGCGGCGACGGTCGTGTCGGGAATGTACTGGTGAGCCACACCGGCGAGCGGGATGAGCGCCGTCCCGAACGCGTACACGAGCGCACCCACGAGGATGAACCGATAGGTGTCGTCTACGCGGTCCGTCCAGTCGCCGACTTTCCCCTGCGTGAGCGATTTGGTCAGTTTCCCCCCAGCCATGATACCACCGATGACGAACGGATTGATGCCGAACCCCTTGCGGGCGTAGATGGGGAGGAAGATGATGACCGCCATCTTCCCGACGCTGAACGAGAGGCGGAAGAACACGAGTGCCTTGATGGCGGACCGTCCGAGCAGCGTCTGAAGGGTTTCGCGCCCGCTCGTCTCCTCGGGGTCCTTTCTGCCTCCGGGGTTGTCCCGGAGGAAGAGGAGAACGGAGAGAAAGGCCCCGATGGTGATGACCGAGAGCACGACGTACGTGAGCCGAAAGTCGTAGAGGTAGAGCAGGAGTCCGCCGAAGATGTCGCCGACGAGGCTCGAAAGTGCCCCGACCTGATTGTAGGTTCCAATCCACAACCCGCGCGAGCCCTTGTCGCTGATTTCGCCGACCACCGTCATCCCGGTGAGCCAGAGGATGCTTGCCCCCGTCCCTTGCAGGACGCGCATCAGGATGATGTGCGTGACGTTCTCGACGAACATGAAGCCGACGAAGACGAGGACGTTGAGCAACAGTCCGACCAGCAGGATGCGCTTCGAGTTGCGCGTGTCGATGTAGCGGCCGAGCGGGAGGACGATGAGCAGTTGCACCACCGCGAACGCCGTCCCGAACAGTCCCTCGACGGTGCTCGTCGTGTGGAACATGTCGGCGTACAGCGCCAGCGCGATGAGGATGGTCGAGTACGCCTGACTCCGGGCGAACGCGGTGCTCGCCAGTGCGACGAACTCGCGGTCCGTGAACAGGCGGAGTGAGCTACCGCCACTCGACGCTTCCGACACTATTACGAATCGAAATAGATTGACGAGCTATAAGAATCTCTGCTTTCGGTCGCGGAATTGCTGAAAGTTCGATGACAGGTCAGTCGTCTTCGAGCGCGTCGGCGATGCGCTGGAGCTGTCGAGTGACGTCACGAACCTCGTCCCGGAGCTGTCGAACCTCGCGCGTGAGCTCTTCGTTGCCGCCGGACTCGCTGCCAGGGCCGCCCGGTCCGCCACCCATCGCGCCGGGGCCGCCGCCCATCATACCGCCCATCATCTGGGCGAAGGGGTTGCCGCCCATGCCGCCGGGGCCGCCACCGCCCTCACCGCCGAGTGCCTCTTTCAGGCGTTCGTCACGGTCTTCGTCGCCCTCTTCCGCACGCTTTTCTCGAATCTCTTCGACGCGCTCTCGGAACGATTTCTCCGGTTCCTCCTCGCCATTCTCGTCTGGTTCTTCGTCTGGCATACCTCTGCGTTCTCTCGCCCGCCCGAAAAGGGTTGTGTCCTACGTTGGCACGAGTAGGCCGACGATTCTTCGTGAGGTTCGTTTCGAACGTGAACGTATCCGTGAACGGTCGCAGTTCGTCCGCGAGAATTGGTCGTTACCGCCACACAGCGCGCGCTGAAACTCCCACATCCGAAGTTATCGACCGAAACAATCGAACCCGATACGTCGTCCGCGACGACTCACCTCACGTTACAGACGGTGAACGATGGAAACGGTTGATGGGGTTAAAATTCGCCGGGAGCGATAGTGGAATGGACTCAAATGTCACGCGGTTCTGTCGGCTCGCTGCTCGCCAGCGTGTCTGAGCGTCGCGACCGCTACGTGCTCTATTCACTCACCCAGCACGCCGGAACCGCCCCGATGGAACTGGAAACGCTCGCGAGAGAGGTGGCCGCGTGGGAACGAGGCGTCCCTCCCGACTCGGTGTCGGACGAAGCGTTCGAAGCGGTGCTGGCCGACATCTCGCGGAACCGGCTACCCACGCTCTCGCGGCGTGGACTGGTCGAGTACGACCCACTTAGCGGGCTGGTCGGCCGGCCACAGTACACGCTCTCCGCGGACTGGCTCGTCGACGTCTTCGCCCGGGTCGAAATAGCGTCCCGGTTCTGAACGTCCCGATTCTGAAACCTTAAACGCACGCAGGAACTTTCGACGTGTATGACCGAGGAGGAGGCCGCCCAGACGGCAGACGAGGAGCGAGCCGAACAGGACGCGACGGAAGACGTGCTCGGCCCGGAGGAGACGAACCTCGTCGCGCGGGTCGCCACCGAAGACGAGAGCCTCGCCGCCGAGGTGGAAGAACACGTTAGCACCGTCGAGTCGGAACGACGAGAACTGGAGCGGCAGGTCGAGGATTTAGAAGCGAGACTGAAACGAAAGCAGGCCGACTTCCAGAACTACAAGAAACGGGCGAAAAAACGCCAAGAGCAACTCGAAAAACGCGCGACGGAAGACCTCGTCACCCGTCTCATCGACGTGCGCGACAACCTGAAACGCGCCGTCGAGGAGGACCACGAGAACGTCGAGAGCCTCCGCGAGGGCGTCGAACTCACCCTGAAAGAGCTAGACCGCGTGTTCGAGGACGAGAACGTCGCCGAAATCGACCCGGACCCTGGCGAAGAAGTCGACCCGCAACGCCACGAAGTGATGCTCCGAGTCGAGAGTGACCATCCGGAGGACACCATCGCCGACGTGTACCAACCGGGCTACGAGATGGCCGAGAAAGTCCTCCAATCGGCGCAGGTCACCGTCAGCGACGGCAACGGTGACGAGAGCGAGGAAACCGACGTGGCGAACGACGAGTGAATCGGTTCCGGTCGACCCGAGACACCGGATGGAGTACCGGTTCAACATAAAACTCCCGGATGAGACCGATTCACGTACGTCGAATCGCAAGCAAGCACGGCGGTAGTTCTCAGCGCCACGTCGTGACATCTAGTAACCTTTAACCGGCGCAAACGGGTAGGTTGCCCCAACAATGACGAGTAACAAGATACTGGGTATCGACCTCGGTACCACGAACAGCGCGTTCGCGGTGATGGAAGGTGGCGACCCGGAGATTATCGTCAACGGAGAGGGAGACCGAACGACGCCGTCTGTCGTCGCGTTCTCCAACGACGGCGAACGTCTCGTCGGCAAACCGGCCAAGAATCAAGCGGTTCAGAACCCCGAGAAGACGATTCAGTCGATAAAGCGCCACATGGGCGAAGACGACTACACCGTCGAAATCGGCGACGAAGAGTACACACCGGAACAGATTTCCGCGATGATTCTCCAGAAAATCAAACGCGACGCCGAGGAGTATCTCGGCGACGACGTCGAGAAAGCCGTCATCACGGTTCCCGCGTACTTCAACGACAAACAGCGCCAGGCGACGAAAGACGCCGGCGAAATCGCCGGCTTCGAGGTAGAGCGCATCATCAACGAACCGACCGCGGCGTCGATGGCCTACGGACTGGACGACGACACCGACCAGACGGTTCTCGTCTACGACCTCGGTGGGGGGACGTTCGACGTGTCCATCCTCGACCTCGGCGGGGGCGTCTACGAAGTCGTCGCCACGAACGGTGACAACGACCTCGGGGGCGACGACTGGGACCACGCCGTCATCGACTATCTCGCAGAGGAGTTCGAGAACGACCACGGAATCGACCTCCGCGACGACCGTCAGGCGCTCCAGCGTCTGAAAGACGCCGCCGAAGAGGCGAAAATCGAACTCTCCTCGCGCAAGGAGACGGACATCAACCTCCCGTTCATCACGGCGACCGACAACGGCCCGGTCCACTTAGAAGACAGTCTCACCCGCGCGAAGTTCGAGTCGCTGACCAGCGACCTCATCGAGCGCACGGTCGAACCGACCGAGCAGGCGCTCTCGGACGCGGGGTACAGCAAGAGCGACATCGACGAAGTCATCCTCGTCGGTGGCTCCACGCGCATGCCGCAGGTCACCGAGAAGGTCGAGGAACTGACCGGCCAGGAGCCGAAGAAGAACGTCAACCCTGACGAAGCGGTCGCACTCGGCGCGGCCATTCAGGGTGGCGTCCTCTCCGGCGACGTGGACGACATCGTTCTGCTCGACGTGACGCCGCTCTCGCTCGGTATCGAGGTGAAAGGCGGCCTGTTCGAGCGACTCATCGACAAGAACACGACCATCCCGACCGAGGAGTCGAAGATATTCACGACGGCGGCCGACAACCAGACCTCGGTGCAGGTTCGTGTCTTCCAGGGCGAACGCGAAATCGCCAACAAGAACGAACTGCTCGGCGAGTTCCACCTCTCGGGAATCCCACCGGCACCGGCCGGAACCCCGCAGATCGAAGTCGCGTTCAACATCGACGAGAGCGGTATCGTCAACGTCTCCGCCGAAGACCAGGGGTCGGGCAACAGCGAGGAAATCACCATCGAAGGCGGCGCTGGCCTCTCGGACGAGGAGATAGACCGGATGCAAGACGAAGCGGAGAAACACGCCGAAGAGGACAAAGAGCGCCGAGAACTCATCGAGGCGCGGAACGCCGCCGAAGGCGCAGTCCAGCGCGCCGAGACGCTCCTCGAAGAGAACGAGGAGAACATCGACGACGACCTCGAAGCGGACATCCGCGACGCCATGGAGGGGGTCGAAGAGACACTCGAAGACGACGACGCGAGCAAAGACGACCTCGAGGCGGCGACTGAAGACCTGAGCACGGCGCTCCAGGAGATCGGCAAGCAGATGTACCAGCAACAAGAGCAGGCCCAGCAAGCCGGTGCCGCAGGCCCCGGTGGGATGGGCGGCGGCATGGGTGGCGCAGGTCCTGGTGCTGGCGCTGCGGGTGCCGGTGACCAGAACGCAGACGAGTACGTCGACGCCGACTTCGAAGACGTGGACGACGACGAGTGACGCTCTCGTCTGCGGGTCGGCACCGACGGTGCTGACGACGCGACCGACGACGAGCAGACGGGCGATTCAAATACCTTCCGACTTTAGTAAGAACAACTGATGAGCGAGGATTTCTACGACGCACTCGGAGTGAGTCGGGACGCCGACGAGGACGAGATTAAACAGGCGTATCGCAAGAAAGCCGCCCAGTATCATCCGGACGTAAGCGACGAACCGGACGCAGAAGAGAAGTTCAAGAAGGTGAAGAAGGCAAAGGAGGTGCTCACCGACGAACAGAAGCGTCAGGCGTACGACCAGATGGGCCACGACCGCTTCGAACAGGCCGAAAAGCGCGGTGGCTTCGACGGTGGTGGTGCCGGTGGCGCCGGAGGCAACCCCTTCGGCGGTGGCGGCATGGGTGGCATGGGCGACATCTTCGAGCAGTTTTTCGGTGGCGGTGGCCGCAGTTCGAACCGGCCCCGACAGGGGTCGAACCTGCGTACCGGGCTCGAAATCGACCTCGAAGAGGCCTACGAGGGCGCGACAAAGCAGGTGTCGGTACGGCGACCGGAACGCTGTGACACCTGCGACGGGAAGGGCCATCCAGCGGGATCGGACGTCGAGACCTGCCCTGAGTGTCGCGGTCAGGGGCAGGTAACGCAAGTGCAACAGACGCCGTTCGGTCGCGTCCAGCAGTCGCGGACCTGCCCGCGCTGTGAGGGCGAGGGCGAACTGTACGAAGAGACGTGCGGCGACTGTGGCGGCGACGGAGTCGTCCACCGGCAGGCGAAACTGCAGGTCGACATTCCCGCGGGTATCGCCGATGGGCAGACCCTCCAGATGGAAGGCGAGGGCGCGCCCGGTGAGAACGGCGGACCGAACGGCGACCTGCTCATCGAAGTGCGAGTGCGCGAACATCCCGACTTCGAACGAGACGGTGCTGACCTCTACTATCGGACGCCCATCTCGTTCCCGCAGGCGGTGTTCGGTGCCGAGGTGGAGATTCCGACGCTCGACGGGTCGGTCGAGATGGACGTGCCGGCGGGAACACAGAGCGGCGAGACGTTCCGCCTACGCGGAAAAGGGATGCCGTACCTCCGGCGGCGGGGGTATGGTGACATCTACGTGAAAGTGCAGGTGGTCACGCCCGAGTCGCTGAACAAAGAACAGCGCGAGGCACTGGAGGCGTTTGCAGAAGCCGGAGGCGAAGAAGTCGACGTGGGAAAAGGCTTCTTCGAACGAATCAAGAACAGCTTCTAATTTCCAGCGGTGGGCCGAACGAGCTAAGACCGTGCGCCACGTTATTAAATAGCACTCCCATCGAATGACTCGGGTTACCTTCTCTCGTCGGCAGTTTGTCCAGACAGCCCTTGGAGCGAGTGCGCTGGTCGGTCTCGCACACGGACAGGAAACGACGTTCGAACTCGGAGGACAATTGTCCGGCTGGATTGGCCGCTCGCCGGATGCAATCGCCGACGAAACGAATCCAACGCTCCACTTGCAAGCCGGCGAAAAATACGTCGTCGCGTGGGAGAACATGGACGGCGAACCGCACAACTTCGCCATCGGCGACGGGTCGGGAAACGTCCTGAAAGAGACCGAGGTCGTGAGTCAGAAAGGCACACTGCAGACGGTCGAGTTCACCGCGAAACCGGCGATGGCGACCTACTTCTCGCAGGTGGACGAGGAGACGATGCGCGGGAAAATCGTGACATCGCAGCCGACGACGACCACGAACGGCACCGCGACGACCGCGACGAACACCACCACTACGACTACCTCGACGACTTCGACGACCACGACGACCGAATCGACGGCGACTCCGACGGCGACGACCACCACGACGGAATCGACGCCGGGAACGACGGCGACCGACGATGGACTGCGGGGGTTCGGTGTTCTGGCGGCGCTCGGAACTCTGGCGGGTGTCGCGTATCTGCTCCGGCGGAACGAGTGACGAGTCACCCGTCGTCGGACTACGCCGACGAACAGGTTCGGATATCGACCGTCAACGACGGTGAGTTCACATGGGCAGGAGGGTGATGCCGAGGGTGATGATGAGACCGCTACCGAGTAACACCATCACGCAGTATCCCATGATATCTCGGACGGAGAGCCCGCTGATAGCGAGCAGTGGAATCGCCCAGAACGGCTGAATCATGTTCGTCCACGCGTCGCCCCACGCGGCAGCCATGGCGACGCGCGGAACGCTCTCACCGCTCGTCTGTGCCGCCATGACGAGCGTTTCACCGACGACTGCCCATTCTCCGCCACCGCTCGGAACGAAGATGTTGACCAGGCCAGCAGTGAGGAATGCGACGACGGGAAGCGTCCCGTCCGGGGACAGTTGGACCATCCCCTGTGCGATTTGTGTCGCGAGGCTGGTCGAACCCTCCGGGGCATAACTACGTCAGTGAGTGTCTAGCAACAAAATATAAACGTTCGTCAGACGCTCCGGCGAGAGACCATCGGGCTTTTGCCCACTCCGAGACGAGAACCGCCATGGACACGTTCGCCGACCTCGTCGCTCGTGAGCGACGGAGCGACGACCCGGCCCTGGCGATTCCCGACTCGCGAGGGTACGACTACCACCGGTTTCTCACGACGGCGTGGAAGACCGGAAACTTCCTGCGCCACCTCGGTGTCAGGGAGGGCGTGACCGTCGCCGTCGTTCCCTTACCCACGGCCCCGCCGCTCCTCGGGTTTCTCGGGGCGACCCTGCTCGGTGCGAGCGTCTGGTTCGACCCACCGAACGACGTGGCGGCCCGCGTCTTGCTCGCACCCGGCGAAAAAGTAGGCGAGTACGACCTCCCACCCGGTGGTCAGACCGTCTCCTACGGCGGGCCGGTAGAGGACCCCCACGTTTCACACTTCGAGGCCGACGTGTGGAGCGAGAATCCGGCGTTTCCCGAGACGCCCATCCCCCCCGAGACGACCGCACTCACGGGCGAACACGAGGTCGCTCACGCAGCGTTGCTCGACGCAGGGAAACGGGTTGCGGACCAGTGGGAACTCGAACCCGGTGATTCGGTCGTCGTCCGGACGCCTCTCGCCGACCCGCGGACGGTCGCCGCAGGAGTCGTCGCCCCGCTGGTCGCCGGGGCCGAAATCGACATCGACACCGACCACGTCGGTGAGTTCGCAGTCGCCGACGAGGACGCACCGGAAAAGACGGTCGTGCAGGTCGCGGACGTTCCGCTCTAGGTCGCTCTTTTCTTCAGTTCGCTTCTTCGAGTTTGTCGAGCGAATCGGGGTTCTCGATGCTGGAGAGGTCGCCTAAATCCTCGCCCGTGTAGGTCGCCTCGATGGCCCGGCGGATTATCTTCCCGCTCTGGGTCTTCGGGAACTCGTCGACGAACAGGATTTCGCGCGGGCGGAACGGCTTGCCGAGTTCGTCGCCGACCTGTTCGCGCAGTTCCTCGCGCAAATCGTCGGTCGGTTCGTAACCCGATTCGAGGATGGCGTAGGCGACGACGGCCTGTCCGGTCGTATCGTCCGGCACGCCGACCGCCGCGGCCTGGTTCACCGACCCGTGGTCGATAAGCGCGCCCTCGACTTCGGCGGGGCCGACCTTGCGCCCGGCGACGTTGATGGCGTCGTCTGCGCGCCCGTGGAGGAACCAGAAGCCGTCTTCGTCTTTCTGCGCCCAGTCGCCGTGGTCCCACATGTCCTCGAAGGTCGACCAGTACTCCTCCAGATAGCGTTCGTCGCCAGACCAGAGCGATTTGGTCATCGACGGACAGGAGTCGCGGGCGACGAGGAAGCCTCTCTCGTGCGTGTCCGCGATGGACTCGCCCTGGGAGTCGACGATGTCGATGTCCATCCCGAGGCCCGGGCCGCCGAGCGTGCAGGGTTTGAGCGGTTGGGTGGGCATCGGCATGAGGAAACAGCCACAGATTTCGGTCCCGCCGGAGATGTTGATGATGGGGGCACTGCTCCCGCCGACGTTCTCGTAGAACCAGACCCACGACTCTGGGTCCCACGGTTCGCCGGTCGACCCGAGGAGGCGGAGCGACGAGAGGTCGTGGTCTGCCAGCCACTCGTCGCCGTACTTTCGAAGCGCGCGAATCGCCGTCGGTGAGATGCCGAACGTGGTCAGGCCGTGTCGGTCGATCATCTCCCAGAATCGGTCCGGTTCCGGGTAGTCGGGGGCACCTTCGTACATGAAGACGGTGCCGCCGAAGGCGTGGTTACCGATGAGCGTCCACGGCCCCATCATCCACCCGATGTCCGAGACCCAGAAGAATCGGTCAGCGTCTTTGTGGTCGAAACCGAAGTAGATCTCTTTCGCACACTGCATCAACTGCCCCGCGTGGGTGTGGACGATACCCTTCGGCTTGCCCGTCGTTCCCGACGAGTACAGCAACATCGCCTCGTCGCTGGCGTCGAGTTCTTTCGTCTCGTACTCGTCGTCTTGCGTGAGGACGGCGTCGTCCCATCGTTCGTCGCGTTCGTCGTCCCACGCGACGTCCGCGCCCAGTCGTTCGTAGACGATGTTGTGTTCGACGTGGCCGGCCTGTTCGATGGCCTTATCGGCCGTGTCTTTCAGAACGATGTCGCTTCCGCGCCGGTAGAACCCGTCGCCCGTAAAGAGCACCGAACACTCCGAATCCTCGATACGCGTCGCCGTCGCGTCTGTACCGAACCCGGAGAAGATAGGGACGGCGATTGCACCCACTTTGAGGATGCCGTAGAGAATCGAGATGACCTCGGGCACCATCGGCATGTAGAGGCCGACGGTGTCGCCAGTCTCGATACCGCGCTCTTCGAGGGCGTTCGCCACCTTGTTCGATTCGCGGTGGAGTTCGTAGTACGTAGCCTCCCGCACGTCACCCGGTTCGCCCTCCCAGATGCAGGCGACCCGATTCCGATTCGGATTGTCGACCTGTGCGTGGCGGTCGACCACGTTGTGGGCGATGTTTATCGTGCCGCCCTGATACCACTCCGAGAACTGCGGTCCCTCGCTGTCGTCCCGAACGGTGTCGTAGTCCTCGTAGAATTCGATGTCGAGGTAGTCTACGAGTTCGTCCCAGAACCAGTCGACGTCGTTGCACGTCCGTTCGACGAGTTCGTCGTAGTCCGCAATGTCGTGTTCCTGCATGAATTGCCACACGTTCGTGGATTCGACGAACGCTTCGTCGGGTTCGTGGACGATTTCGTCTACGTCCGCGAGCGTATCCATGATGTACCCTCCATGTGGCAACGATTGCGTACCCGCCTCAAAATAGTTTACTTCGCCACGTCAGGGGAGTTCGCTACCCTTGAGTTCATCGAGTCGCTCGACGACTCGTTGGAGGTCAGCCCGCTCTTCGATGTCGTCTCGGATTCGTTCACGCGTCCGGACGTCGTTGGAATTCGCGTCGTAGGCGCGGACGTACTCGGCGCGCGAGTGTTCGTCGAACGCGTGGCGGATAGCGAAGTAGCCGTCCGGGACGACCGACCCACACACCTTGCACTCTCGGCGCTCGTGTTCCGTCGTCTGGTGGACGATGGCGTCCTCGACGCTGTCGAAGCATGCGCCACAGCCATCGATGTCACATTCCCAGGCGGGCATTCGTATATTGACTCTGTAATCCCGATGATAAAACCTTTTCTTGCCCGTCAGACGACGGCGTCTCGAACCGCCGAAAGGTCCTCGATGGAAACATCAGCCCGTAAGTCGGTCGGTTCGGAGAACCACACCCCCAGGAATCCCGCCTCCTGTGCGGGAAGGACGTCCCGTTTGAGGTCGTCTGCGACGAACACGTACTCGTCTGCGGGAAAGTTTGTCTTTCGCCCGCGCGAAGATTTCCGATTCGGGTCTCCGTGCACCGACTTCACAGGACGCGACGACGGTATCGGAGTACGTCTCCAGACCGCAGATGTCGAGTTTTGCTCGTTGGACGTGCCCCGCACCGTTCGTCAGGACGCCGAGCTCGTGGTCGGCAGACAGGTCGTCGAGGAGGTCGTGTACGCTGTCGGTGACCTCGACGTTCGACAACTCCGATTCGACCAGCACCTCGGCGAACGTGTCTCCGTCGGTCGACAGGGAAAACTCCGTACAGAGGTCGGCCATCGCTGCGCGATACGGTTCCGGATGGCAGTTCGAAAAGTACTCGAGAAACGTCGTCACGTACCTCTCGTGTAATCCGTCGTGGTCGGGAACGTTCGACTTCCGTCTCGCTCGCTCGAACATCTCTTCGAATGAGAGCGATAATGAATCAACGTCCCGTCGAGGTCGAAGTAAAGAGCGACCATCGTTTACTCTTTTCTCACAGGGTTACTTCTAGATAGTGAAACCAGAACTCCTATCGTCCAACCGCGCGAAGAAAGCCAGCGTGACCGACCGCGACGAGTTCCGGGTCGATATGCACGTCAAAGTGCTAGACGAACAGGTCGTACGACGGGCAAAAGAGCGTGCTATCGACGCACTGGTATACGCACCGCATTTCGTTCCCCTACCAGAGATTCGTCGACGCGCAGAGCGGTTTTCGGACGACGAACTGCTCGTCGTCCCCGCGCGTGAGGTGTTCGCCGGCACGTGGCGTAACAGAAAGCACGTGCTCGCCGTGGGGCTCACGGAGCCGGTTCCCGATTTCATTACGTTCACGGCCGCGATGCGGGAGTTCGACAGACAGGGGGCTGCCGTTTTGATACCACATCCCGAGTTCTTGAACGTCGGCGTCTCCGAAGCGGACATCCGGGTTCACGGTGACGTCATCCACGCTGTCGAGACGTACAACCCGAAACACCTGGACCGACACAACGAGCGGGCGAAAGAAATCGTCGATACGACCGACAAACCCGCGTTCGGGTCGTCGTACGCCCATCTCAAGCGAACCATCGGCGAGGTGTGGACGGCACTCAAAACCGGCGTCGAAACCGAAGCCGAACTGGTCGACCAGCTCAAGACGGGGGAGGTGGGTCGGGTCGTCCACCGCTCGGGGCGAACGCACGACCTCCGACGAAGTCTGGAGTTCGCACACCTCGGCTGGGAGAACACGTGGGGGAAGTTCGACCGATTGGTGCTTTCGAGAACCGAAGCGACTCACCCGAGCAATGACACGTACGGCGGTCGGTTCGACGACGTGAGCGTCTATTGAATACCAACGGCGGCGAGACCGGCATCCACGACGTACTGTCGATAGACGAGCATCGAAGCGACAACGATTTCGAACCCAGTCACGAAGAGCGTCACCATCGTCGCGTGCCGACTGCTCACCGAGACGCCGAACGGGGCACCGAACTCCTTTTCGTACGGGTAGAACAGAGCGAGTCCGCGCTTGCTCCCGAGTATATCCAGCGCGTAATGAGTGAGGATGCCGATCCAGACGTACTGGAGGTTCCCGAACACTATCGGGAAGTACACGAACAGCGCGAGCACGGGAAGGTTGTGGAAGGTCTTTCTGTGCTTTCCGAACGCCGTATCGACGTCCGGAAAGAGCGCGCCGAGGACGACCGGAACCCCGACCTCGAGGATGGTGTAGAAGGTAATCGTGTCGCCAGATGGATGCAAGACGTACCCGAGTCCGATGCTCAGGAGTGCGGCGTTCAGGACGTGTTCTTTCCTATTCATTGAAGTTCCTCTCCCACCGTGGCCTATCAACGTTTTCCCTTTTCTTTCACTTCCTCGTACACGTCTTCGAGCGCCCGTCGGGCGATCTGAGCTTTTATCTCTCGTCGTGACCCGTCGAACTCGTAGCGTCGGACGGTCGCGTAGGAGTCGCTAGTCCCCCATTCGCCAGCGTACGCGACGCCGACGAAGACGGTACCCACCGGTTTCTCCGCCGTACCGCCCGTCGGTCCCGCGATACCCGTCGTCGCGACGCTCCACGTCGTGCCGGCGACGTCGCGGACGCCACGGGCCATCTGGCGAGCGACCGGTTCGCTCACCGCGCCGTGTTCGTCCAGCACCTCACGAGAGACGCCGACGTGTTCCATCTTCGCGTCGTAGGAGTAGGTGACGAACCCGCGGTCGAAGTAGTCGCTCGACCCCGCAACGTCCGTCAGGAGTGATCCGATGAGACCTCCCGTACAGGATTCGGCTGCGGCAATCGTCGCTCCCGCTTCGCGGAGTGTGTCCCCCAGGCGTTTCTCTATCGCGTCGTGGTTCGTCTCCGATTCGTCCATGGGTAGACTGAGGCGAGTGGAAGGAAAGAAAGTACGGGTCAGACCGTATCGCGGTCGGTATACGTGGTGCGTTCCGTTATCCGTCCTTCATCGTCGAATCGGTGGA
Source organism: Haladaptatus ordinarius (assembly GCF_054177595.1). NCBI lineage: Archaea > Methanobacteriati > Methanobacteriota > Halobacteria > Halobacteriales > Haladaptataceae > Haladaptatus > Haladaptatus ordinarius. The sequence continues at coordinate 61,108 of NZ_JBPEHH010000014.1, forward strand.
AGTCCGCGAAGCCGAACGACACACGTTCGCCGGCCTGGACGCCGCTGAATCGTCCGCGAACGGCGACGGTGTCGTCACCGACTACCAGTTCGTCGATTTCGTGTTCGCCGTCTTCTATCGGTCGGTCTTCGAGATAGAACTCGCGAAACTCGTTCATCCCACGGAGACTCTCCTGGCCGGGCCGTTCGTAGGCGATGTCCTCTGCGAACAGCGCGAACACGTCTTCGTACGCTTCTGCGTCGATGAACTCGTAGTACGAACGAACTGCGTCTGCGTCGACAGTCGATGCCATCGGTAGAAGATGGTCGTCCGTTGGCTAACCGTTTCGGGGCGAAAGAAAGACTTGCCCGTGCTACGACTCCTCGGGTATGGACTACGAGACGCCACTGTTCTTTCAGGTCATGGCGTACGCGAAGGCGGCCGACCGCGACGTAATCGACATGGTGAGCGGCAATCCCGACTGGGGGTCACCACCGGGTATCGCGGAGGGACTCCACGAGTACGCCGACCTCGGCGGTGCGGACTTTCAGTACCCGCCGAGCGAGGGACTCCTCGAACTTCGGGAGGAAATCGCTGCCCGACGGAACGTCGATCAGTCGCAGGTCGTCGTGACGTGCGGCGGCGGTGAAGCGAACTACCTGGCGATGGCTCGCGCGCTGGAACGCGACGCCGGGGACGAGTTCATCCTGACAGACCCAATCTACCCCTACTATCCGGGAAAAACGAAGATGCTCGGTGCGAAGGCACGGTTCGTCGCCACTGACGACGACGGCCGCCTCGACCCCGACGCAGTCCGAGCACGGGCGAACGACGACACTGCGGCGATCATCGTAAACACGCCGAACAATCCGACGGGAGCGGTGTACGACGAGGAGACGATGCGCGAGTTCGTCGCTATCGCCGAGCAGTACGACGCACTCCTGGTGAGCGACGAAGTGTACGACCACTTCGACTTCTCGGGCGAGTTCACCAGCGCGTTGGCGTTCGATTCGGACCATCGCGTCGTCACGAACTCGTTTTCGAAGTCACTGGCAATCACCGGCTTTCGGGTCGGCTACGCCATCTTTCCGCCGGAGTTGGTAGACATGGCGAAAACGCGTCACATGCTGACGAACGTGACCGGCAGTCGTCCGGCCCAGTACGCGGTGCTCTACGCGCTCCGCGAGACGGGGACGGACTACTACGAAGAGAACCGCCGACTGCTCGAATCGCGGGTCGAGGCGTTCACCGACGCGCTGGACGAAGCAGGTGCGGACTACTCGCGACCCGACGGGGCGTTCTACGTCATGGCGCGATTCCCCGACTTCCCCGGCACGCTGGCGAACGTCGAACGCCTCGTCGACGAGGCGGGGGTGGCGGGGATGCCCGGCGAAGCCTTCGGAACCTCGCGAGACGATTGGTTCCGGTTCGCACTGGTGACGCCACGCACGGAGACGGCGGCAGACCGCCTCGCGACGTACTTCGAGTAGATTTCGAAACGGTACGGAGCGTCAGTGGGTGACAGACCAGTATCGGCACGATGGGAGAAAGGCGCACCCTCGCGGGTTAGGCAGACTATCGGTCTCGGAAGCCGAGGCGTCGGCTTCGAACCGGAGACGTCCACCGAGGTTGGCTCCGTCTTCGTATGTAAACGTTCGTGAGAGCCGCTTTCCCCCATCTCGGGGGCGTGCATCGGTGGCTGGTCCCGGAACGCACGCATCTCGTTACGGAAGCACCCACCGTCACCGTGCGTAGAGCTTCGACCCGACGAGCGTCGGCAGCCGCGTGTCCTCGTTCGGCGACACGGCGAGATACGGCCGCGAAACGGGACCGAACACGTCCACGACTCTGCCGACGCTCTGCAAACTCTCGTCTACCACCTCTGTTCCCAGGTCCGGATGCTCTTCGTCCGGCGACTGAACGATGGCGAGGCCCTGTGCCGTCCGGACGACCTGTCCGAGTCGCTGCATCATTCTCGCATGGCCGTGACGTACGCCGCGACGGCCTGGATGAGGTCGTTCTTCGAGGAGTCGTCCGCGTTCTTGACCAGCACACGGCCCCGCGTTTCCCATCCTTCTCGCGAGTAGGCTTTGTCGCGTTCGATGACGGTGTCGTACCCGACCTGTTGGACCGCACGAGCTATTTCGTCCACCGTCGGGTCCCCGACGGCGGTGCGTTCGGGCACTCGCCGTCCCTCACTCCGAGTCAAATCCGCGTCGAGATACGCGGGCCAGATGACTATTTCGACCATATCCCTCTCTCCGTAGTCCCGCGTTAAACGCCTTTTCGTGTCGCTCTCCTCGGACAGCCGCGGAGAATCTGCACCGCGTCTCACTCACGTCGAGCGAGGAGCGACACCAGCACGAACGCCACAAGTGCGGCGGGCGTCCCGAAACCGGGCTGACCGCCGGAGTCGCTCACGGTCGTCGTGGCCGTCTCGCTCGTTTCCGTCTCGGCGTCCGTCGTCTCGGTCGTCGTGGTTGTCGAGTTCGCCTCGGCGTACGCCTCCGGATGGAGGGACTTCGCCAGCGTCGCGATGGGGTAGACGATTCTCGGTGCGGGTTGGCTCGCGTAGTTCGGGTTCAGCGACACCGTGTTGTTCTGCTTCGCGGCAGGCGTGTCACTGTAGGCGTCGGGAACCTTCGCACCGGCAGAGAGGACGAACCACTCGGGTTGCTGTTCTACGACCACCTCGTTGCTGATCTGTTTGTACCCCTCGATGTTGGCTTCGGCGGCGACGTTCGTTCCGCCGGCCGTCTGGATAATCGTGTTCAGGAACGTTCCGTTTCCGGCGGTGAAACCGCCACTCATGACGTACAACACCTTCGGACGGTCTTCGCCTTCGACGGCCTGCTCGACGGTGCTCACGCGGTCTTTCATCCACGAGACGGTCTCCGCCGCGCCCTGACACTCACCGGTCAACTGGCCGGTGAGTTCGGTCTTCGCGTAGATGTCGTCGAGCGATTTCGATTCGCGGAACTTGTACACCGTCAACCCTGCCTTCCGAAGTTTCTCGACGGTCTGGTCCGGGATGACGTTCGGCGCGAGAACGAGGTCGGGTTCCTGTGCGACGACCTTCTCGGGAACGACGGCCGTCATCCCGGCCCCCGAGACGTTCGCCTTCGTCCCTGCACCGTCCAGATACGCCGCGTGCTTCGTGACCCCAACCACCTTCTCTTTCCCTCCTATCTCCCACATCGTCTGGGCTGCACTCGGCGAGAGCGTGACTATTTTCTGCGGTTCTTTCTGAATCGTGACCTCGGTACCCGTCGCGTCCGTCTTCGAAATCGGAAACGAACAGGCATTCTGCGTCGCGCCGGCGGTGCCGACAGCACCGACGGCGCCGAAGATTGCGGCTACGACGAGCATCGTCGACAGCAGTAGGTGTTTCATGACAGTCGGCACGTCGAGACTATCCAATAAATATTTACCTAAAGCAACTGGACTTGGACACAGATGCGACACGGGAGGCGGCTAACGACGTGGTGTGTGGGGTTGACGGCGGCGCTGGTGGTCGTCGTGTTGGCGAGTGCTGCGACAGGCCCGACGTCGGTGTCACCGGTCGTCGTAGCGAAAAGCCTGCTCAACGCGCTAGCGGTCCCGACTGGCGTTCGATTCGTCCAGCAGACGCTGTCGGTTCCCGGCGGACTCTCGGCCGGCGTCCCCGTCCCGAAGTTCGCGTACAGTTCCGTCTTCTCGTTCAGCGTGCCACACACCGCGGCGGTCATCATCACCCACCTCAGAATGCCCCGAATCGCGCTCGCCGCGGTGGTCGGCTTCGCCCTCGCCACCGCTGGCGTCGTGATGCAAGGGTTCTTCCGAAATCCGATGGCAGACCCCTCCATCATCGGCGTCTCCTCCGGTGCGGCGGTCGGTGCGGTCACGACCATCGCCTTCTCGATTTCTCTTCCCTTCGCGCTCCCCGCGTTCGCCTTCGTCGGTGCGATACTCGCCGCCTTCGGCGTCTACCTGCTGGCGACCCAGAACGGCCGAACGCCGGTCGCCACCCTCTTGCTCGCCGGCGTCGCCGTCCAGACGCTCCTCGGTGCGGTCGTCTCGTTCCTGCTCCTCGAAAGCGGCGAGAGCCTGCGAGAAGCCGTCTTCTGGCTGATGGGCCACCTTCATTTCGCGTCGTGGGAGAAAGTAGCCATCGCGTTGCCCGTCTCGCTCCTTGGATTTCTCGTCCTCGCCGCTTTCGCACAGGAACTCAACGTCCTCTTGCTCGGCGAGGATGACGCCCACAACCTCGGGGTCGAAGTCGAGCGAACCAAGCGACTCCTGCTCGCCGTCGCCAGCATCGTCACCGCCGCCGCCGTCGCGGTGTCGGGCGTCATCGGGTTCGTCGGTCTCGTCGTCCCCCACGTGATGCGCCTGCTCGTCGGGCCGGACCACCGAATCCTGCTTCCGACCAGCGCGCTCGCCGGGGCCGTCTTCCTCGTCGCGACCGACACCGTCGCCCGGTCTGCGGCGGGCGCGGAACAACTACCGGTCGGCATCGTCACCGCGTTCCTGGGCGCGCCGTTCTTCCTCTATCTGCTCCGGAAACGGGAGGTGCACGCGCTGTGATTCGAGTCGAAGACGTGACGCTCACGCTCGGTGACTCTCGCGTGCTTGACGGCGTGGACGCACGGATTCCGTCGGGACTGTTCGTCGGACTCGTCGGCCCGAACGGTGCGGGCAAGACCACCCTGCTTCGAACGATGAACGGCGTCCTATCGCCCGATTCGGGTCGCGTACTGGTCGGCGGCGACGACGTTTCTTCGCTCTCCTCGAAGGAAGCCAGTCGTCGGGTAGCGACCGTTCCGCAGGACACCTCGCTCTCGTTCGACTTCCCCGTCAGAGACGTGGTCGCCATGGGGCGCAACCCCTACCACTCCCGGTTCGGCGGCCGAGTAGAGATGCCAGTGGCGGACGGTGCTGGTGGGTCGCTGGCCGACACGAACGGAACGAACGCGGGTGCGACCGACGGGGAGGTCGTCGAACGTGCAATGGAGCGAACCGAGGTGGCGCGATTTTCGGACCGCCCGATTACTGCCGTGAGCGGGGGGGAACGCCAGCGAGTGCTGCTCGCCCGCGCGCTCGCACAGGACACGCCGGTACTCCTGTTGGACGAACCCACCGCGAGCCTCGACATCAATCATCAGGTTCGAACGCTCGAACTCGTCCGTGAACTGGTTCGGGAAGGGAAGACGGTCGTCGCGGCCATCCACGACCTGAATCTCGCCGCTCACTACTGTGACGACCTCCTCTTGCTCGATTCGGGGTCAGTGCTCTCGTCCGGCCCGCCGACCGAGGTACTGGCCGAGGACACGCTCCGCGAGGCGTTCGACGCCCGTGCGGTGGTCTCTCGTCATCCCGTGACCGGGTCCACCTACGTGACCGCACTCCCGGAACGAACGACCTCTCCGACTCCCGAGGGGCGCGTCCACGTCGTCGGTGGCGGTGGGACGGTCTCGCGCCTGCTCTACTTGCTCTCTGCGGCGGGATACGAGGTCTCGGTCGGCGTACTGAACGAAGGCGACTCCGACCTCGAAACCGCCCGACTGCTCGGGTTGGATACGGTGGTCGAAGAGCCCTTTGCCCCCATCGGTCCCGGTGCGCGGGAGGCAGTCGAAACACGCATCGAAGCGGCGGACGTGACCGTGCTGGCAGACGTGGAAATCGGTGCGGGCAACCTGTCGAATCTCGAAGCGGTTCGTGACGCGGAGTCGGTAATCGTCGTCGAAGAGCGTCCGTTCGAGGAACGAAACTACGCTGGAAGCGACGCGGCCGTGTGCTATCGGTCGCTCTGCGAACGCGGAACGGTCGTGTCGCCGGACGAACTCCTCTCGGCAGTCGAAGACGCCCTCGACGACTGAACGGGCACTCAGGCGGTGTACCGCTCTTGTACCAGTTCGAACAGCATCAGTGCGGCGAACGTACTCGCCGCGAGCATGACGATGGCCGCGATGCCCACCGGTACCGAGGGTGCGAAGACGGCACTGACGCCGAGTAGCGCGCCGGACAACAGCGCCGCTCCGAATCGTTTCACGCCCGAGAGTGAGACGAAACGTTTGGCGATCGTCGGGTCGAGACCGACGATTCGAGACCAGACGACGCACAGCGTCGTGAAAACGAGAAACGAGAGGAGGGCGGTGCCGAGTAGTAGTAAGAATGCGTCGAGTTGCACGTCAGTCTCTCCGTTGGAACTGAGACCGTAATACGCGGATATAAATCTATCGAAAATTATATATTTACCGCGTAAGGAAAGGTGTGCAGCGTGTGACACCGATACGCCGGGATGAGAACTTTCGTGAGAGGATTGGTGACACTGTGGAAGGAGGCCAACCTTCCGCCAGAGCCTCTGGCGCCGCCGGGTATCTGCTCACACTAGCACGCTTGCGCGCCCGAGTCAGGAAGGGCGCACTGGGAGAGACGGACTCCCATACCTTTGTTATACGCCAGCTAAACCTTCCGAGAAATGACCTTATACAGTGGAAAAACCCAACTCGTCAGGGGGTCGCTTTTATTTTCGTCGCGCACTGACAACGTGTATGAACCTCGCTGACAAGTCCACCGTCGTCGTCGGGAGTGGGTTCGGTGGGCTGTCGACGGCGTGTTATCTGGCTGCTGCCGGTGCCGACGTGACCGTCGTGGAGAAAAACGAACAGCTAGGCGGACGGGCGAGTCGGCTCTACGCCGACGGGTTTCGCTTCGACATGGGGCCATCGTGGTACCTCATGCCCGACGTGTTCGAGCGATTTTTCGGCCACTTCGACCGGACGCCGAGTGACTACTACCGATTACAGCAACTCGACCCACACTACCGAATCTTCTTCAAGGACGGGGACCAAGCCGATATCCTCCCCGACCTCGAACGGAACAAGGCGCTGTTCGAGTCGTACGAGTCGGGCGCTGGCGAGCAACTCCAGCGGTATCTCGACAGGGCGAAGGCGAACTACGGCGTCGGAATGGATCACTTCGTCTACACCGACCGCAGTCGCTTTCGGGACTACGTCTCGTGGGACGTGGCGAAGAACGCTCGCGGCCTGAACCTCCTCGGGTCGATGCAAGACCACGTCGAGAAGTTCTTCGACCACCCGAAACTCCAGCAGATAATGCAGTACACGCTGGTCTTTCTGGGTGGTTCGCCGAAGAACACCCCGGCCATCTACAATCTGATGAGCCACGTCGATTTCAACCTCGGCGTCTACTACCCAGAGGGTGGACTGGGTGGCGTCGTCGACGGCATCGCCGAGCTCGGCGAGGAACTGGGCGTCGAGTATCGCACCGACTACGAAGTGACGGGAATCACGGGTCACGAAGACGACTTCCTCGTCCACAACGGCAGTCAGACGACCGCCGCAGACCTCGTCGTGAGCGACGCCGACTACGCCCACACCGAACAGGAACTCCTTCCGCCGGAGGCACGCCGGTACAGCGCCGACTACTGGGATTCGCGCACTTACGCGCCGTCGGCGTTCCTCCTGTACCTCGGCGTCGAAGGGGACGTCGAACCGCTGGCCCACCACACGCTCGTCCTGCCGACCGACTGGAACGGCCACTTCGACCAGATATTCGAGACGCCCGCGTGGCCCGACGACCCGGCGTACTACCTCTGCGTACCGAGCGAGACCGACGACTCGGTTGCCCCCGACGGGCACAGCAACCTGTTCGTCCTCGTGCCGATCGCACCCGACCTGCCGGACGGTCCCGCCATCCGAGAGCAGTACCGCGAGAAGATACTCGCCGACATCGCCGCGAATACGGGAGTCGAACTCCGCGATAGAATCGTCTTCGAAGAACAGTTCTGTATCTCGGAGTTCGCCGAGCGGTACAACAGCACCAAGGGAACGGCGCTCGGACTGGCCCACACGCTCCGCCAGACCGGTCCGATGCGCCCCGGCCATCGCTCCCCCGAGGTCGAGGGACTATACTTCACCGGGTCGTACACCACGCCCGGTATCGGCGTGCCGATGTGTCTCATCAGCGGTCAACACACCGCCGACGCAGTGCTCGAAGACCGATAATCGAGCAATCGTCGAGGCTCGAACCCCATCGGACACCCCGAACCTCGACCGAAATCGCACACCACACACGATGATTCGATACCTGTTTCGACTGTCTCGCCCTCGATTCTGGCTCTACCTCACCGGGCCGGTACTGGTGGGTCTCGCCTACGGTGCGTCGTCGGTCGAGGGACTGCTCACGCTCCCTGCACTCGCCCTCTTCGCTTACTTCCTCGTCCCGGCGAACGTGTTCCTCTACGGCATCAACGACGTGTTCGACGCCGACGTGGACGAGGGAAACCCGAAGAAAGACGACCGTGAAGTCCGATATCGCGGGAGTGGGTACGTCCCGGTCGCAGTCGTGGGTTCTGCCCTCCTCGGTCTCTCGCTCCTTTTCGTCACGCCACGAGTCGCGTGGCCGTGGCTCGTCGGGTTTCTCGTCCTCGGGGCGGAGTACTCCGCGCCGCCGCTGCGATTCAAGACGACGCCGCTGCTCGATTCCGTCTCGAACGGCCTGTACGTCCTGCCGGGGGCCGCAGCCTACGCCGCACTCGCCGGAAACACCCCACCCGCACTCGCCGTCGCGGGGGGGTGGCTCTGGACGATGGCGATGCACACCTTCTCTGCAATTCCCGACATCGAACCCGACCGTCGGGCCGGAATTGAGACGACAGCGACGATGCTCGGCGAACGGGGAACGCTCGCCTACTGCGGACTCTGCTGGCTCCTCGCTGCCGGCTCGTTCGCCCTCCTCGACCCGCGGGCCGGACTGCTATTGTTGGCCTATCCCGTTCTCGTCGTGGCGTGGGTCGTCGGTGACGTACGAATCGACCGGGCCTACTGGTGGTATCCGGCCATCAACGCCGCCGTCGGCATGGTGCTGACGCTCGGCGGCCTCTGGAGGGTCGTCCGTGGATAGACGCGACGCGGAGACGACGCTGGCGACGCTCGTCCGAGAGAATCGGTTCACCATCGCCGTCGTCTTCCCGCTCGTCGGCGCGTCGCTGTTCGTGGCGGGCCACGAAGGGTGGCTTCCGCCGTGGCTCGCGCGCAGTTCGCTTCTCATCCTCTTCGGGACGCTCGTCATGCGCTCGCCCCTGGTCGCCGGACTCGCCCCGACTATCGACCGGCGGGCGGGGGTCGCACTCCTCGCACTGACTCTCTACACCTACGGGGTGGAGTTCGTCGGCGTGACGACCGGGTTTCCCTACGGCGAGTTCAGCTACGAACTCGAACTCGGGCCGATGCTGTTCGACACGGTACCGGCGGGTCTCCCCGTCTTTTTCTTCCCACTCGTGCTAAACAGCTATCTGCTCTGTCTCCTCTTGCTCGGTCCGCGGGCGGACTCGCGCAGTATGCGATTTCTGGCCTCGCTCGCCGTGGTTCTCGTCGTCGACCTGGTGTTAGACCCCGCGGCCGTCGCGCTCGGGTTCTGGTCGTACTCGGCGGGGGGTGCGTACTACGGTGTCCCCCTGTCGAACTACGTCGGGTGGGTAGTGAGCGGGGTGGTCGCCGTCGGACTGGTCGAACTCGGGTTCGACTGGCGCGTGCTCAGCGCTCAACTCGACCAGTGTGAGTTCATGCTGGACGACATGGTGAGCTTCGTCATCCTCTGGGGTGCGATGAACGCCTACTTTACGAACTGGATTCCGGTCGGCGTGGCCGCGTTGTTGTTCGTCGGTCTGCGTCGAATCGACCGGTTCGACTTCGCCGTCTTTCGGTCGCCTCGAAGAACGTCTTCCTAGCGCGTGGGTGTCGGCGACCCGGTTCCCGCGCGCCGTCCGTCCCCCTCGGGAATCGCACTCACGGTCCTGAAGACGGTCTCCGGGTCGTGACAGAACTGCCAGTGCCAGCGCGTCCGGGCGAGCACCCACGCCATGCGGGCGAGACCGAGTTGGGGCGTCGAAGACAACACGTCGTACTCCCGCGCTCGGATGAGCCGATGGTGTTCCGCGTAGAGGACGGCGGCGAGGAGGACGGGAAACTGGCAGTCGGCGGGGAGATACTGGATGCCGGCGACGCCCTGCCAGTAGAGCGACTCCGCCCGTCGGAGTTCGTCGCGCATGACCGCGGCGAACTCGTCGGAGAACGCCAACCGTCGAACCTGCTCGTCGGTGACGCTATGGCGGTCGAGCGTGGTCTGTGGAAGGTAGATGCGGTCGCGCTCTTCGACGTCCTCTCTGACGTCTCGCAGGAAGTTGGTCAACTGGAACGCCTCGCCCAGCGCCGTCGCGTGTGGGCGAGCGCGCTCGGGGTCGTCCGCGCCCGTGACCGCGAGCATCATGCGCCCGACGGCGGCCGCCGACCCGTTCATGTAGGCCTCCAACTCGGCGTAGTTCTCGTAGCGTGCCTTCTCGATGTCCGTCGCCATCGCGTCGACGAACGAATCTATCTCCGCGTCGGGGATGTCGTACTCGTCCGCCATCTCCCGGAAGGCGGAGAGGACGGGGTCGTCGGTCGACTCTCTCCCCACCGTCTGCCGTCGGAGTCGCTCCAGTTCGGCGTACTGTTCGTTCGCGGGGACGTCTCCCGCGTCGTCTACGACTTCGTCCGCCGTCCGAAAGAAGGCGTACAGGACGTACGTCGGATGGCGCACCCGTTCCGGAAGGAATCGGGTCGCGACATAGAAGGTCCGTCCTGTTCGACGATGTATCGCTTTGCTCGTTTCGACCTGTCGTTCCGTGACCATTCGAGAAACCCCCGACCCGCTGGTGGCGTTCCATCCAAGTACGAGGGCCTCGTTCATAAATTGTTTGTACCAACTGGTCCGACAGGGGTCAGTTGCGTTCGAAGAGGACACCGAGTACGAACCCAACGGCCAGAACGATACCGACTCGACGGGCATCCGAGAATCGGACGAATCGTGTCTCGTCCGGCGTGAGTTCGACGATGCCGACCGGTGTCGCGCCGACACCGCCACCCAGTCCACCACCGGATTCGTCTCCGCCACCACCGAACCCGTACCAGACCTTCGCTACCGGGACGACGGTCCTGTCGCCGACTTCTATCGGGTCGCCGTAGACGGTCTCGACACCTGCGTTCTGACTGATGCGTTCTACCACCGATTGCAGCTGTTCGAAAAGGTCCATATCGAAGACAACGCTGACCAACGACAAGGAATTTCTGGAAGGGGCGACCTCGGAGCCTATAGAGCTGTATATAATCCAATCGCTCATCTGTAGCGGTGAATACTTTCTCATGACTGGAGTTCGTAGCCTTCCCCAGCATGGTCAGCAGAGAGAGTGTCAACGAGGTCTTTCTGCCTGACAAAGAGGACTGTTTAGAGTATCTGCGTGATCAGCGATGGCCGGACAGGGTGACGTGTCCGCACTGCGAGAGTGCGGACACGATCAAGAAGGGAACAACACGAAAGGACGCTCA
>NZ_JBPEHH010000015.1:0-71355 GCF_054177595.1 Haladaptatus ordinarius
GGTAGCCTCATTACGCACCAATCCGGACAGCGGCTGAATCAGGCGACTGATTCAGTCGCCTCATTCTGACTACTACGTGTCAGCAACTGGTCTCTTGAGCCAGAGTGGACAACTAGCGACACTCAAGGAGAACGGCTACGGCGTCGGCCAACTCAAGTGGAAGCCCCCACGCGAGTTCCACAGTTTCACGTACAGTCAGTCTGGCTTCAAGCTCGACAAGAAGGGCGGTCAGACTGTCCTGTCCCTCTCGAAACTCGCGGACATACCGATACGGCTCCACCGAGACATTCCCGACGACGCTGACCTGAAGCAAGTCACGGTCAAGAAAGAACCGACGGGCGAGTGGTTCGCTACTTTCGGCGTGGAGGTTGACCGCGAACCACCAGAGAAACCCGACGAGTTGACCGAGACGGTCGGCATCGACGTGGGCATCCTGAAGTACGCTCACGACACCGATGGTCACGCAGTCGAGTCTCTCGACCTTTCGGATGAACGAGAGCGATTAGAACGCGAGCAACGCAAGCTCTCGCGGGAACAGCACGGGTCGAACAACTGGGAGAAGCAACGGCGACGAGTCGCAGAGTGTCACGCAGACCTCCGACGCAAGCGCCGTGACTTCTTGCACAAACTCTCGAACTACTACGCCAGAGAGTACGACCTTGTGGCCGTCGAAGACTTGAACGTCTCAGGAATGAGGGAAAGTCCGTCGGACAGCCGTAACACTGCCTCCGCCGCGTGGCGAACATTCCTTTCGTTGCTTGAATACAAGTGCGAACGAGCAGGAACGCACTTCGTGGCGGTCAACCCGCGAGGGACGACCAAGGAGTGCGCGGCGTGCGGTGTCTCAACGGATAAGCCGCTATGGGTCCGTGAACATTCCTGTCCGTCCTGCGGATTCACCGCCGACAGGGATTGGAACGCGGCGTGGAACATTCTTTCTCGCGGTGCGAAACACGTAGGAGAGGGACGCCCCGAATCAACGCCTGTGGAGACTGCGCTCCCGACGGGAACCACTACGGTTCCTGCACAGCGCGTCGTTGAAGCAGGAAGCCCCACCCTCACGGAGCGAACCGCGTCAGCGGTGAGCGAGTAGGGTGGGGTAGTTCACGCCTGCACTCGGTCATCAGTCGTGAACTCGGCTCGCTGAACTGCCCGTTTGAGGAGGGCGATGTCGCGCCGAATCGCTCGCCACTCCGTGAGGTCATCCCAGCGCTCGTGTACTGTCTCATGCTCCTCGCCCGCATCGTCGGGAGTGACCACAGCGTCCGGGTCAGGAACGCCATACTCCGCTTGATAGGCTTGGTCGTCCTCGATGAGGTCGTCGATTCGCGCGCGAAGATCGCTCGGACTATGCTCACGAGCCAGTTGTTCCACGCGTTTCCAGCGGAAGTACGAGGGGTTGCGCTGGTAGGTCACTGGTCGCGTGTCGGTTCGCTCGGCGATCCCCATCTCCGTCAGCTGTCCGAGGGCTTGCCGCGCACCGTTCTCAGAGCAGTCGGCCCACTCGGCAAATTGGTGTGCAGACGCTGGATCGTACGTTCCGACGAGGATATCATAGACCCGCTGGAACGTTGTCCGATCAGCCTGCCACTGCTCACGTGTGTTTGCCACAGGCGTCCCATCCTCGGTCATGACTGTCTATTCGGCGGCAAAGCGCATATATCTTACTCTAAGCACTCATATGTGAGCCAAGTACATCGATTTGTCAATATCAGGAGAGTAGGCCATCTGTCACTCGGTGGTGTCTCAGCACTGTGTCTTCGACCACTTCCAGCTCGAGCTGAGGGAGGCTGGTCAGTTTCTGAGATATCTCTCGTCAGAACGATTATCGGTAAGATAGACGTATTACGTGCGTATGTCTGAAGCGACCACCCGAGGACAACGTCGACGACGAAATCGTGACGGTGAATTTCAAAATCACACAGTCGTTTCTCGACGAGATAGACAGCACGTGGCAGGGACGTGGCTTCAACAATCGCAGTGAGTTCATTCGGTATACCCTGCGCGACGCGACTGAGTTCCCGACGTTCGACCGCGACGAACTCGTCGCGCTCCTCAAAGCGGAGGAAGACAGCCGCGAAGGGCGAACTATGAGCGCAGAGGAGGCACGCGACCAGTTCGGCACTGACGAAGATGAGTGACGATGCATGGACGTGGGAACTCGCAGCAAAAGCACAGAGCGATTTCTGACTGTCGTAACCGGCTGTATTCCCCCTCCAGAAGCGCTCAAACTTTGCGCTGTTCGAGGGGGCAACAGAGTAATGACATCACACCCATCCGGAGAACTCACCTAACTGTCGAGGGGGACAAAGACGGAGAAAATGATTTACAGGCGCGTCTGCAACTACCAATCATGGGTAGCTATGCGAGAGCGCCGAGTTGGAGTGAAGAGCCAGTTGATGAGCGCGACGAGTCAGAAATACAACTCGGGGATTTGCTTTCCGGTCGGTTAGCAGATGTTGATATTGACTCCGTTGAGGCGGTGCGCGACGAACGAAAACGAGAATGAAGCTCTTTGTCGATACGAACGTCTTCATCGCTAGCTTGACTGACGAACCGACCCGAGGCGAAATTGCAACACAGTTGCTCAACGAAGATCACGACTTCTGTACGTCGATTATAAATCTCATGGAAATCCGATCCGTGATGACGAAGAAGAAGCACGTTGAGCAAGAACGAGTCGAAGACGTACTATCGGACATCTACAACAGCATCGATATCTACGCACCCGAAATCAGCGACCAAATCACGGCATATGAACTACAGCGAGAGAATCTTCTGTATACAATGGATTGTATTCTGCTCGCCTTAGCGAACGATGTCGACGCGGCGCTAGTGACCTTCGACGGAGAACTTCTTGATCACGGTGGAACCACGCCAGAAGAGTTGGTTGAGTAACGTACTTCGTGGGCGAATCGAGGAGTCACTCGCTGGTGCGACGAATGAGGCGTTGTATACGCGCCCACAGCGAGTCCGATTCTGATCCTCGTCCCGATTCCTTCCCACTGATCGGCACTTGGTTTGCATTCGATTGCTGGACAGTAGATGCCTCCCGAAGCTCACAATACATCGCTTCAAGTTCGTCGATACGGTCATTCTTCTGAGCGAGAGAAGACTCAAGTTCCTCAATACGCTCCTTAAGGAGCCGGTTCTTCTCAACGAGATACGCCTTCTGTTGCCCCCCAGTTGTGGACGGCTCGGCCATCGAAGAACTCCTTGCTCCATCACGTGCTGCTACATCCGTTTCGTCTGGATCGTAAAACTCCGAAGTGGTCGCAATCGCTCGCTCGATGGTTTTCTCACCATACGTCGATCCGTCCGCGTAGTGGATGTCGTCCCACTTCTCACGGAGCAAGCCAGACTGCCGGAACAATTGATCCATCCACGTTGCGTCGCCACCCGTCCAAAACGCCAGCAAACAACACAGTGCCATGTCGGCTTCTGACTGACTGTCGTAACCGGCTGTGTTCCCCTGCCAGAGGCGCTCGAACTTTGCGCCATTCGAAGCGTTCCGTGCTTTCTTCAGTAGCTCGTCGTTGTCGAGATCAACCGTCGGTTCAGACGCTTCGTCGTCAGCAGCACCGCGACAGTCTGCCTTGGACGCTGTGTCGGGCTCTGTCTCCTGGACGTACTCGCGGCGAATCGCTGCAAGTGCATCCTGCCCACGAGCAACGTGCGTGGGAGTGACGTCGACATGGTCGCCGGTGACAGTGAAGAATCGAGCGGTATCGTACAGTTCGACGCTGCCCCGTCGGTTCCGCCCCTCTGGAAGTTCTCCTTTGATGAGCACATGGTAGCCGGTTCCAGACGGCGAAATCTCCGTATAGGAGTCGAGGCGCTCGATGATGTCCTGTGCGGTATCGTCGATGTCGCCAGTCTCGGGATCGCGACAGTCGTCAAGGTCGACACCGACAACCGGGTCGTCTTCGGTGAAGACGAAGCCCACACCGGCGGCCTTGCCAGCCTCGACGTAGTCGCGTGCCGCCTCGAACGTAGCCCAGGTGTCTGGATCCGTCGCTGACGCGAACGACCCCGTCCCGGGCCGGGTGTTACTGGTATCTTCGGTTCCTACCGATACTATGCGAGTAGTTCACACGAGCCAACGGGAGTAGGTCACTCATTTCTGACTGAGGTCACGAACGGTCAACACTGGTTTCGTCGCTCGTTGAACCACTTTCTCAGCAACACTCCCCATCACGAATCGATCAAGTCCCGTCCGACCATGTGTTCCAACCACGATGCAATCGATATCGTGATCATCCGCGTACGAAAGGATTTGTTCTGCCGGTCGTCCACGGAGAAGTTCACTGATGGAATTGACATCCGCCCTGTTCATTCGAGAATCGACGTCGCTACAAATTTGCTTTCCGTCCGATTCCATGAGTGCGACCAGTGAGCCAGTACGAGCGATGCGTGAATCGACGACATACACAATGTGAACAAGAGCATCGAAGTCACGAGCAAATCGTTCACACGTATCGATAGCACGTTGTGAGCCCTGCGTTCCATCAACAGCTAATAGGATGGATTTGTAGTCCGTAGAGAGCTTCTCCTTCGACGCTCGAACCGTCAGGACAGGAGCTCGTGAGAGGCGTGTTACTTTTCGAGCCGTGCTTCCGAGGAAATACGATTCGATATCCCCACGTTCCCCGGTTCCCATGGCGATAAAATCAATGTCATGGGCTTCGGCATAGTCCAGTATTGCTTGAAACGGGGGCCCTCGTTCGACCGTCTCTCTTACGTCTAAACCATAGTCGCGGGCTTGGATAGCGATGTCCTCTGTCACCTCTTTACCCTTCGCCTCAAGTCGACTCACCAGCGGCTCAAGACTGAATTCTGCACTCTCACCACCATTTGGTGGAATATCGACGACATAGAGTGCGTGAATTGTGGCATCAGTCTTTTCAGCGATCCGAAGCCCGTGTTCGATTGCCGGCGTGGTCGCCTCTTTTCCATCCGTTGGAATCAATATCGAGTTAAACATTTCCGTCACCACTACGGTGTCACCTGCTACTGACTTCAATCGATTTCTCGATGTGCTGACGGAGCGTCGATACAACAATTACTTTCCAGAATGGATTTTGGCGAGGGACGATGGAGGATTGGAATAGACATTTATCACTTTCTACTGTACTGCTCTTTCGAGCAGCACGTGAGCCACGCATTGCGGTGTTGTGGGGGGATGAATGTTAGTTCCAATTCAAACAGGTGTCCGAATTCCACCGGTCACCATCAGTATGATCGTCGTGCTGGCGATCATCCTCGTTGCGCTCGTACTCTTTGTCATCGAATTATTCCCCGTCGATGTGACGGCGCTTATCGTTCTCGTTCTCCTCATGGTACTCGGCCCATGGACGGAGGTTTCACCGACGGATGGTCTCTCAGGATTCTCGAACGAAGCCACGATTACGGTACTCGCAATGCTTATCCTGAGCGAGAGTATCCGTCGAACCGGGGCGGTACAACTGCTCGGTCAACGAGTAACGACTTTCGTCGGCGACAGCGAATTTAAGCAGGTATTCGCAACAGTCGGAATCGCAGGATCAGTGTCTGGATTTATCACCGATACGGCAGTCGTTGCACTCCTTGTTCCATTTGCATCCGACCTTGCTCATCGAGGGAACACATCCCCGTCGAAACTGATGATTCCCCTCTCGTACGCGGCCATGCTCGGCGGTACTCTCACACTCATCGGTACTTCGACAAACCTGTTAGCAAGCGGACTCGCACAACAACTCCTCGGTCGATCACTAGGTATTTTCCAGTTCACGCCGGTTGGTATCGTCGTCCTCATAATTGGAGCACTGTATCTCATCTTCGTTGCACCTCGATTACTTCCAGAACGGGTGCGACCACGTGAGACGCTCCTCGAAGAGTACGAAGCTGGTGACGGGTACATCGCAGAACTCGTCGTTTCTGAATCGTCGCCACTCGTTGAGGTTCCGATTACTGATATCGCTTCAAAAGCAAAATTCAGTGGTAGTGTGATGGAAATTCAACGGGGCGGGGCCGCTCTTTCCCCATCCTCCACGGAATCGGTACTCCCCAACGATATACTACTCATTAGCTCGAATCGAGACGAACTTACGTCACTTATCGAAACGAAAGAGTTGCGGCCCTTACTGACGACAGCCCGCGAACCGGAGGTTATTGAGGGACAAGAACAGCTGCTCATCGAGGTCGTCGTTCCAACTGGGTCAACCCTTATCGGTGAAACCATTGGAACGAGTACCATACTCGATCGATACGATGCAGCACTCGTCGGTCTTCGACGAACCGAGGCTCGATTACCGAGAATACACGAAAATGAATTTTCCGTCGGTGATCTTCTCCTCCTCCAACTACCAGCTGACGAACTCGAACGAGTAGCTAGCACCCGAGATTTCATCGTTGCACGCGAAGTACCACACGAAGATTTCCGGTATGAGAAAATACCCATTGCCATCGCCATTCTCGCGGGCGTCATCGGGTTGGTAGCACTCGGAATTCTCGAAATTCAGGTTGCTGCTCTGTTGGGTGTCGTAGCGATGATTCTTTCTGGGACACTTGCACCAACCGAACTCTATGAGGGAGTAGATTGGACAGTGTTCTTCTTGCTTGCCGGTGTTATCCCACTCGGCGTAGCGATGGAAAATACCGGAACAGCCGCGTTCCTTGGTGCAATCGCTGCTACGTCATCACAGTACTTCCCGACGGTCGTTGTTCTTGGACTGTTCTACTTTGTGACTGCTATCTTGACTAATATCATCAGTAATAACGCAAGTGTCGCGCTTATGGTTCCGGTCGCTATCAACGCGGCACAACAAATCGGAGCGAACCCACTCGCTTTCCTCCTTGCAGTGATGTTTGCCGCAAGTGCTGGATTCATCAGTCCTGTTGGTTACCAGACCAACCTCTTTGTATACGGTCCTGGAGGCTACCGGTTTACAGACTACTTCCGTGCTGGCATCCTTCTCCAGCTCCTTTTAGCAATCGTTACCCCCATCACCATCGCGGTCTACTTTGGTCTGTGAGGGGTTCAATCAGCATCGATGTCGGCTGAAACGGTGTAGCGGTGATGATGCTGACAGGCAACAGTCAGCGGCGCCAATGCGGTACCACAGCGAGCCTCTCGGACGACGGATCTCCCTGAGGATGGGAAGTTGCTTCCGTGGTGTAGGTGATGTTTCGATGCATTCGAGATCAACACTGGGTTCCATCGCGAGTGGTACCGGAGTACGACATCCGGGGTGCCATGAGTGACCCAGGCAGTTAAATGGAGAGAAACGGGGATTATGGTTTTTCACCAACGTCTCAAGACCCTCGATCTCGTTCGATATCTTACGATCCACGGTGTCGGGAGACAGAGCCGCCAAAATGGATGGGGAAGCTCACATCGGCAAACCCACGATTTTCGTTCAGGCTTGGATTCCTCCTGATGGGATTTTTCCCGAGTGATCTCCTCACGTCCGCCGCCGTCGGTTCATATCTCGCGGCGCAAGGGGCACCTTGGATAGATGCCCTCCCGTTTATCGGAGTTACGCTCTTCATTCTGGCGATCCCATCACTGATTTTGCTCGCATTTGGTGACCAGGGGGAGGCATTCCTGCCGAAAGTGCGTGGCTGGATGGAAACAAATTCCTGGATCATCAACGAGATTGTCCTCCTGTTTTTCATCGCGATCACGATTAACAACCTCATGGGGTGATCGAAGAAACCTACCTCGACGGTCGCGATCTTGAACGCTCACGTTGAGTGACGAGCCGTTAAAGAACCAAACGGATACCGACGGGTACTATTCTGGCGGTATCTCCAATAATGAGTATCACCGATAGCTACTGGCCACCGTCGGTGGCTTCGCCACCCTTCGTCTCCTCATCACGGCTGTCAGCCGTCTCCTGAACCGTCGTTGGGCCGATCTCGGTATCAGTGATTGATTCCTCGCCTCGAAGCTGTGGGACAGCGACTTGAAGGAACTGGACGACAATGACCATCACCAGCGGGCCGAGGAAGATGCCGTACCAGCCGAACAGGCTCGGGCCGAGCAGATAAGCAAACATGACGAGCGAGAGGTGGAACATCTTTCCCGAGAGGTACGGTCGAATGTAGGTTCGAACGACGTTGTCGAACGCTATCGCCATGAACAGGAAGAAGACGAGGGGATACCAGATGGACGTCGGGTCACGTTGGATCGCCCCGACTGCGAGAATCGCAGCGATAGCGAGGTAGATGATGGATCGACCGACGATTGGGACGAGCGTGAAGATGCCCGTGATGACCGCCAGCAGTATCGTCGCGGGAATGAGGAGATTTCCCGGTGCGAAGAGATTGAACACGTTGTAGATGATGGCGGTCAGGATCATAATGGCAAAAATGGTCAGCGTGTACCCGAAATACACGGAATTCAGTCCCTCATCGACCGCTTCGAGATAGCTGATGGACAGCGCGTCATCTCCCAAAAGAAACTTTCTCCCCCATCGTGCGAGACGCCGATCCTCACTCAGCAGGAAGAACGCGAACAACACCGAGAGAAACATCATGGAGAGACTGGCCGCAGTACCCCCAACGATAGCCTGCACATCGGCGATCACCGATTGCACTGATGGATCTTGGAGTGTTGTCGTTGCTGCGGTGACCAACTGATCGGGATCGTTCGGTATCGTCCCGACGGCGACCGGTGACTGTTCGAGGAATCGTGCCGCCATGTCAGAGTCCGCGAAGGCGGCGAGTTGTCCGATCGCAACGGCGAGAAACACGCCCAAGAAAATCACGACTGGCACGACGATGAGGAGCAATGAGACGACGGGAGAGAAGCCCCCGAGTCGGGATCGAAGCCGTCGATTGATTGGGCGAGCAACGTAATAAATGAACAATCCGAGGACGACCCATGGTAGAAACGTGAACACGACGGCGGCAATGATGCCAAACACTATCAGACCAGCAATCCACCACTTTAGATCTGGTCGCACGATACGGATTCGCGTCGCTTCCGGATTCTCCCCTTCCCCCACCATATGCTCCCATACACCATCGAGCGAGTTAGCGTTGTCGTTGGAAATGGATATATCGTCTTAGTATGAGAGGATTATCGCAAGTAGGGTGGCGGTACAGGGCCTGTATTCAGGAAACGAAGATTCAGATATTATGTCAGTAATCATTCAGTAGTCGATATTTCTAACTTCTGCTGACGGCTGCGTAGGATGTAAGTGTATATCTTTGTGAAGTACCTCGGGGTCATGCCTCGAGGAACTCGCCTTGATTATCTGTAGATAAGGAATCTAGCCTGCATTAAGGCGCAGAACGTCCCGACTAGTCGCTCCAAGAGCTCTGCTGCCGCTGGTGCCACCGCACCGGTCTCCGGATCACGAATGTCGTCGAAATCAAGGAGGCCGACGTGTGGCTCGTCGGGGACGTCGTCGGCAGGGTCGACGTGGTCGTACTTTTCGTCGTCGTTCCGGTCGTCGCGGTCGGGGTTCGTAAGGTAGTATGCAAGCCCGAGATCGTCGTCGTGATCGACCCAGCCAGTGGCCTTGTCGAACTCGAACCAGGCCCGTGAATCCTTCGCACCGGCGAATGCGTAGCCTGCGCCGTGGTCGGAGTATCCCCAGGCAGGGTTACGGGGCACCTTTCGGTCGTCGTTGTACTGCCAGAGCAGCCAGCGAGCACCGTTCTCGACGAGATCCTTTGGATAGGTATTAGGGGCAACGCCCTGGAGATCGATTCCCGTATCCTGACCGTCCTGTACAGTGTCACTAGGTTCGGCTGTGGTCTCTGTCCCCGACGCTGTCGAAGTCGATTGCTCCTGAGACGAGTCCTCGGACGCTCCGTCGTCTTCTGCCGAGTCGTCCAGCTGGAGCTTCCTGAAATGGTAGTCACAGAGTGCCCCGGGGCCGACCGAATGGACGGCCGATTGCGGACACCGAGGCATCGAGCAGCCGCGACCCGCTGAACTGTCGCGGCTCATACAACCACCTCCAGCTGGGTGGTATCGCCACTATGGGCCTTTATATACGCAGGATTTAACCAAGTTACAGCAAGCCTAGGCCGGGATTTGAACCCGGGCTCTCGTCCTTACCAAGGACGCGCTTTACCGCTAAGCTACCCAGGCACAGGCATTCGTTTGTACACGGGGAACCGTCTTTAGGCGTTTCGATTCGAGTCAGGGGTCGGTGGCAGACGACGGGGCCCCATCCGTCCAGTTCGTCCGACTGCTCGACAGTTTCACCAGCGTATCGACCGCGTCGTCCGAGAGTAACTCCGCCGATTCGCGCTCGGCGACCGATGCGGCGAGTTTCTCGGCGTACCGCCGAGTTCCGGTCGGAAAGTCACCACCGACGACCGTCGTACCGGCGACGATAGCGAGTTCGAACACGTCCGTTTCGAGTGCGTGTTCGCTCCGTCGTTCGGTCTGGTCGCGCCCGAACGATTTGACGGTCTGGACCGCGTTGTCGGCGGCCTCGGTTCGTGCGAGAAGGGAGAACCCGCGAGAGACCATCACGTCTGCCGCCAAGATGGCGAGATTGCTCTCGGTGTGCTCTGGCTCTGACTCCCACGGTTCGTCGAAGGCGAGCGTTCGCGTGAGCCGAAGGCCCTCGTAGATCAATTGGACGCCGGCAGCACGGCTCTCGATTTCGGACGCACTCGCACCCCCACCGACAGCTCGCGCACTCAGGAGCGCCAACACGCCCGGAACCATTCCCGACGACTCCAGCAGCTCACGGATGTGGTCGCGGAGCCGCGCTGGCGTGATATCGTCGATAGCCTCGCGCGCTGCCCCGCGCGCCCGGACGGCCTCTTCCATTGTCGGGGGGTTACGACGGAACTGCCAAAGACCTTTGGAAAGCGTCGCCAACAGGGTAGTATGATTCGCGTCACCGACGGGTCGGAAATCAGAACGATCACGCTCGACCGCCCCGAGTGCCGCAACGCGCTCACGCCGGATGACCTGGACGACCTCGCTCGTGCCGTTCGCGAGACTACTCGACCGGTCGTCTACCTGCAGGGCGAGGGAACGGCGTTCTGCGCCGGGGCTGACCTCGACGTCGTGTCGGACCTCGACCGGGAGTCGGCGCAAGCGTTCGCGGAACGCGGTCAGCGAGTGGCGAACGAGATAGAACGCGCCGAAAGCGTCGTCGTCGCCGGAATCGACGGGCCAGTACGGGGTGGCGGCGTCGAACTCGCACTGGCCTGTGACCTGCGCGTCGCCACGCCGACCGCGACGTTCGCCGAACCCGGCGTCCGCCTCGGCATCTTCGGCGCGTGGGGTGGAACCGCCCGACTCCCCGAAATCGTCGGACAGGGCGACGCACTCGACCTCGCGCTTTCCGGTCGGGTCGTCACCGCCGACGAAGCGCGAACGATGGGTCTCGTCTCGCGTGTCACAGAAACGCCGCGTTCGGTGGCCGAGGAGGTCGCTGCAAACGCTCCCGACGCGCTCCGAGTCGTGAAAACCAGGGTCCGTGACCGGTCTTCGATGGGGGTGCAGGCCGCACGCGAGGCGAGCGCGTTCGGCGACCTCGTGGCCGCGAACGGAGCGAACATCACAAGCAATCGAGAGTAGCGTCGTCCGAGAGGGAAAAACGGGTCGAGAGGTCGCGAAGTTCAAGGAGTCGTCTCGGTCGGCTCACAGCGGTTCGGGCGACGACGGGACAGCACGCTTGTGCGCACTTTGCTCCGACATCGCCGCGATTCGCTCGACGTCTGCTTCTGTCGCATCTTCGACCTGCCGAGCGGTCGCGGAGGCGGAAAACGGCCCGTCGACGTGGAGCGCCAGAATCGCGTCGAGCGTATTGTAGTCGATGCCAAGTTCCTCTTCGTCGGTCTGGTCCAGCCACAGCCCGGCAGTGGGTTCTTTTTCGACCAGTTCGTCCGGCACGCCGACGTGACCTGCGAGTTGGCGCACCTGCTGTTTGTAGAGGTTACCGATGGGATGGCAATCCACCGCGCCGTCGCCGTATTTCGTGAAGTAGCCGACCAGCGCCTCGCTTCGATTTCCGGTGCCGAGCACTATCGACCCCTCGTGGTTGGCGACGAGGTAATTCAGCACGGCTCGCGTGCGGGCGCGGGCGTTACCGACCGCCTTCTGGTCGCCTTCGGCTTCGGGATAGGTGTTCAGGAACTCGTCCACGATTGGGTTGATTTCGAACACGTCGTGGCTGATTTCCAGCTCCTGGGCGACCCACTCCGCATCGCTCATGTTGTCGTCTCGGCTCACTGCCCCCGGCAGGACGAGACCGTGAACGTTCTCTCTGCCCAGTGCCTCGACGGCGAGATGAACCGTCAGGGTGCTGTCGATGCCCCCCGAGAGCCCGAGCACTGCGGAATCGGTTCCCGCCTCACCGGCAGTCTCACGGATGAACGCGGTGATGTGTTCGCGCCGAGCGTCGAGTTCCGACTCCGAGAGTTCGAGGTCTACCATGCCTGGCTGTTTGGAGGGAGGTCACTAAAACCTCCTCGGCGGTGTTGGATTTGTGGACGAACGTGGAGAGCGCTATCTTGAAGTGCAGTCGGGATGAACGAAGTGACGAGCGCGCCGGTGGTGAGCAAATCCGGAGGATTTGCGAGCCTCGGGACGTGCAACGAAGTGAGTGATATGCGCCGGTGGTCTAGTGGTAGGACATGAGCTTCCCAAGCTCATAGCCCGGGTTCGACTCCCGGTCGGCGCAGTAGTGTTACACCGAATCCTGAGAGTTCGGTGGTAGGGTCGTTCCTGTATTCATCGATTCAGAGTTGATTCCATCAGTGTGTCCACATACTTGGATCGAGAATCGTCGTTCATCTCAGTAGTGACGAGAAATACTCCAAACGTTCTTAGGAACACGCCGAAACGACTACTCCATGGCGAGCGCATCGAACCACCTGACCGAGCCGCTCGTCCTCGTACATGCCAAACGACGACTCTTCCCGGACGACGACACGGAGAACACGTACGCGGTCGTCGATACGCAATTCGCCAGAAATCGATGGATTGCTGAAGAAGAAATCGCCGAAAACGTCAAAGACGCGCTCTCACCGTTCAACCACGTCCGAGTCGGATCCGGCTACCCCGATCTGGTCGGTGTTCGAAACCTCGAGACGGACCTCCTCGCTGTCGAACGGTTCGGTGAGGATCCGCCACTCATCGTCGTCGAGGCCAAGGGGTATACCGACCGGGCCACCGTCGACGTCGAACGAGGTATCGTTCAGGCGTACGACCGCCTCCACGAAGCGAACGCCGCGTACGTCGCAGCACCACGCACGTCGATTTCTCTGTCGAATCAGACGCTTGCGCGTGAACTGAACGTTGGCGTTCTCGGGGTGACTGACGACGGCACCGTCGAATCACTGGAAGTTCCCCGAGTCGTTGGAAACAGAACGACCGGTGAAGCGACTTCCATCCGGTTCCAGGCGACCGCCCAGGGAGTCGCGAACAAATCGTTCGGATTGAACCATCCAAAAAACTACCTGGCCTATCCGCTGGCCGTCTACCATCCCGACGACACGACAGCAGTGCTTCGAAGGTACGTCGTCAATGCAGTGGATGGTGCCCGGACCGGCGCTTCGTTTCTGAATCTCGTTTCCATCGATCCGGACCGTGAGCGATTGACACCGTTAGGTAGGGAGGTCGTCCGATTTGCTCACGGTGAATACGGGAGCGTCGATGCGGCACTTGCGACGTTCGACGACTGGAAACGTTCGCGAAAACGGTTCTGTGATCTCGCACCCAAGTGGGGATTCCTGACGCGACGTGTCGTGTACGCGTATCCAGCGACCGAACTCCTCGTCAGCGAACTCCAGAATTTACACGACGATGGAGAGCCAGCACCAACCCTTCCACAGTTCGTTCGTTATTTACATGCCCTGCATCCATCGTTTACGGTCGAACTGTTCTTCCGCGGAGACGAGGCGGTCCGAAAACGAGTTCTCACCAGCGATGGCGAGCTTCGAGCGGCCGAACTCGAAGATGGAAACGTCTACCATTCGCCGACCGTGTTTCAACTGAAGGCGATACTGTTTCATGCTGGAATCGTCACCCATCGTGGGAAAGAACCGTCGAATATCGACCCGACGGAGGATATCTGGGCGCTTCGAGAACGACTGTAGTACGTCCACTGCAAACGTCCGTTTCATTCTCCGTCCTCGGACATCCACCGAGCGCGTGTGAGACTCAGGAATCGGTCGACACACCCATCCGCAGAATCTCCGCAACGCCGTCCTCTTCGAACTTCATCGGCCGCCGCCACCACGGCCCTTTCCCCGAATCGCTGGACAGCTCGGTCACTACACGATTCGCCGTCGCACCAGACTCGGGGGTGCTCAGCGGCACCGCCGTCTCGTACAGTCCCGATTCTGCGTCCGTCCCCTCCAGCAACACCGCCGCGTCGAACTCCGCGCGTTTCACGTGGGCGTTGTTCTCGAAGACGGCCCGCCGTTCGTTCGCCAACTCCGCGTACTCTGTCCCCGGAACTGGCTCCCGTGCCAACCGAAACTGCCCGATGACGTATGCACCCCAGTCGGGGGCTATCCACGGTCGGTCGGGGTCCCCGACGGTCGTGAGCGTGGCGTAAAAGAAGACGTAGTCACCGCGCTCTAACTCCAGGAGTGGCCGAGCTTTCACGCCGAATGGGTCGCCGTAGGTGTACCGCTCACAGCGGGGATACTCGGCGAACTCCGGGTCCAGGTGGACCGGGAGTTCCGCCGCACCGTCGGGTAGTTCGACCGCGAGGTCGAGGTCGGCGTAGGTCGGCACTGGACGAGTCGTCGGCTCCGACTCCGGAATCGGGACGTACTCGAAGCTCCCATCGGGACGAATCGGACCACGGACGCCGGGTTGGTTGGTGTTGGCGGCGACGTTGATGGCGACGGCACGAACCATTGACTCTGTGTGGGTTCGCGGGCGGGAAAAACGTGGCTACCGGACCGACGATCCATCTCGGCCACCCCCGTTCCGACCTACCAGACGCCGAGCGGTTCGATACACTCACGACAGAATGTGTAGCCCGTTCCGTTTTCCGTCCCGCAGTGAGGGCACGAACGCACGTCCGGATTCTCCTCGTGGAACTCCTCCAAGACGTGTTCTTTGCGTACGTCGTCTGGCGCACTCTGTTCCGGACTCGGTGGCGTAGAGCGGAACAGGAGTGAATCCTCGCCGCTCCGAAGATACCGGTAGATGAGCAACTGCAGCCCTGCGAAGAGGACGACGTACAGGACGATCCATCCCCAGACGTTCATGCGACATCATGACATACGTCGTCATGCTACTTGGTAGCTTCGAACAGGACTATCGACTCGTTTTTGAATAGGCCGTGACGTGTCCCGAAAATGGCTACCGCTTCGCGGCGGTTTACGGCCGTGAATCGTGATTAAGCGGGCTGCAATCGGAGCACGCGGTCGTCCTGCGGAGCGGGACTCGCCGACCGCCCGTCCTGGTTACTGGTCGTCACGTAGAGGTCGTCTTCCGGCCCGGTGAACACCGTCCGAAGACGACCGTACTCGCCTTCCAACAGGCGTTCCTGTTCGACCACCTCCCGGCCGTCGATTCGAACTCGGTGGAGGTGCGTACCCACGAGCGTTCCGAAGAAGAAATCCCCCTGCCACTCGCTGATGGGTCCGTCGTAGAAGGTCGCACTTCCGGGTGCGATGGTCGGTGTGTAGGACGTAATCGGGTCGGTGAACTGCCCACCCTGTCCGGTTACCTCGGGCCAGCCGTAGTTGTTCCCGGCTTCGAGGACATTTATCTCGTCGTCCGTGTCGGGGCCGTGTTCGGTGCTATACAGGATACCGTCCCGAAACGCGAGTCCCTGTGGATTACGATGGCCGTAGGTGAACACTTCGTTGCCGAAGGGGTTGTCCGGGTGTGGTTCCCCGTCGAGCGTCAGTCTGAGTACCTTTCCGGCCAGCGACTGTCTGTCCTGTGCTCGTGCGCCGCTTCCGGCGTCCCCCGTCGTGACGTAGAGCGCGTCGTCGTGAATCGCGAGTCGACCACCGTTGTGGATGGAAGACGCCGGAATGCCATCGAGAACCGTGCATTTCGGCTCGAATCCTTCGTCGATGCGGTGGCAGACGACTCGGTTCTGGAGCGTTCCCTGCGATTCGTAGGTCTGGTAGGTGTACGCCAAACTCTCGTCGTTCGGGTGCAAGACGAGTCCGAGGAGACCACCCTCCCCGGAGTGGGCAATCTGTCCGGTGAAATCGGCGACGATTTCGTTCCGGTTCGGGCGGAGACGCCGAATGCGTCCCGGTCGTTCGGTGAGATAGAGGTCGCCAGCGGAATCGAACGCCACACCCCACGGTACTTCGAGATTCATGGCGACCGTCGTGATGCGCACACCCCGTCGTCGTTTCGTGGTCGAGGTGTCCGTCGGACGGCCGGACGACCCGAAACACCCGGCGATACCGCTGATGCCGAGTGCTATCGACCGGAGGTACGTACGACGTCGCATACTCCGTGTCACGCCCCCACGGAAGAAAAACGGTGCGGGTTAGTTCGGCGGGTCAAGCGTCCGCTCGAACTCGTCGAACTCCTCCATGTCATCGGGGAGGTCGTAGTCGATTCGCCGCGACTCTTTTTCCGTCGGTGGCACGTCGTCGATAGGGACGGCCACGTCTTCCCACCCCGGCTTAATCTTGATGCTCTTCGCGGGCATCCCCACCGCGATGTGGTGGGCCGGAACGTCGCTCTGGACGACCGCCCGCGCACCGACGACGGCGTTCTCCCCGATTTTGAGACCGGCACGGACCATGGCGTCGTAGGTGAGTCGCACGTCGTCTTCGACGATGGTGTGGAAGTTCGTCACCTCGGTCTGGTCGACCACGTCGTGGTCGTGGCTGTAGATGTGGACGCCGTCGCTGATGGAACACCGGTTGCCGATCGTCAGTTTCCCACGGTCGTCCAGATGCACGTCGTCGTGGATGACGGTGTTGTCGCCGACGGAGATGTTGTGTCCGTACGTCATCGTGACGCCCTTGAAGATACGGAGGTTGTCGCCCGCCTCCTCGAAGAGATGCTTCGCGAGCATCTGGCGGAAGCGAAGCGCGAACTCCACGTTGTCGGCCATGGGCGTGTCGTCGAACTGCCGCCAGAGCCACTGGAGGTGCTTCGATTCGCGGAACTTCTCCTCGTCTTTCTCGGCGTAGTACTCGCTCTCCAGCGTCGAATTACAAGGGTCGTAACTCTGGAGTCGTACCCGTTCTGCGTTCGATACCGGTTCGCCGCTCTTCCACGCCTCGTACGCGTCACGGTCTCCGTGCAGGTCGATGAGCACTTCCTCGACTATCTTGCACGTATCCTCATCGCTGGCGAGGCGCTCGTCTACTTCCTCGATGAATCCGCGTAAACCGGCCTCGGCGGATTCAGGGAGTGTAACGTGTCGCTTTGTCATGCACTTATTTCACCCTCTGAATTCTTATAGGTTAGTTACCCTCCCGAAGGCAAGGGGGTTTTGGTTCCGGCGCGTCATGCTCCTTCCGAACGCCTTCGTTTCGCCTCGAAATCCGACCGACTGCAGTGGGTTTCACCTGACCAGGTATCACTTTCACTCCGGACTAACTAGCACCCATCGGTCCCGTCTGGATAGCTCTACTGACCCCGTCGGTCGGCACGTCGCGTCGGCCCGTAGCGTCGCTGGTGTCACGGCGACCCCGGTGAAACGTCACGCATACCGATAGTCGCGACGACGTTCGCCAGACCGATTCGGCGACCGAAAACGCGAGCGGGTCGGTTACGCCAGGAAGACGTGGCGTGGCCGGTCGGCGAGTACGTCCCGTCCCCAGTCGACCGTATCGCTGAAGGCGTCGCTTCGGAAGAAGTCCATCGCGTCCTCCTTCGAGCGCCACTGGCTGGCGATGAACATGTCGTCTTCGTTCTCGTGGTTGGTGAGCAGTTCGGTGTCGAAGTGGCCCTCCATGTCGGCGAGGACGCCACCGACCGTCTCGAACTTCTGGACGAAGTCGTCGCGGCGGTCGGGTTTGACGGTGTAGAACATTCCCATCGTGCCGAATCCGCTCTCCTCGCCCGCACGGGCGATGATTCCCGGCAGGTCGGTGAGGAAGCCACCGGCCGTCTCGGCCGCACTCTGGGTCTTCCAGATGCTCACGACCGCCGAGCGTTCGTCACCGTCGTAGACTGCCGTCTTCACGTGCGTATCGTAGTGGTCGAAGTTGCTCCGCAGGCCATCGACTTCGTCGAACAGGTCGGCGGCGTCGGCCTCGGAGTAGAGCACCATCGCGTACACGTCCTCACCGTGGGGTTTTCCGGCGTAGATGTCGAGGTCTTCGAGTTCGCCCCGGATGTCCCCCGCCTCGTTCTCGTCACCGTCGTCGCTCCCGTCGGACGTCTCACCGTGCGGGTGTCCGCTCTCGTCACCGTGGGCGTGTGTGTGCTCGCCGCCGCCCTCGCCGTGGGCGTGTCCGGCCGTCCCTCCGTGTGGGTGGGCGTCGTCCGGTGTCGGAATCTCCTCGCCGGTCATGAACGCCGGGAGGTCCGCCGGTGGGAAGCGGCGACCGAAGTAGAACGACCCGAACTCGGCGAAGCGCGAACTCCCCTCGTCGAAGCGCATCTCGTACAGCAGGTCTTTGATGTGAGTCGGGTCGTTGCTGAACAGGTCGACACCCCACTCGAAGTCGTCCATCCCGATACTGCCGGTGATGACTTGCGTGACCTTTCCGGCGTAGCCCTTGCCGATGTCGCCGTGACTCGCCATCATCTCGGCTCGCTCGTCGAACGGCGTGTCGTACCAGTTGTCCTCCGGCAGTCGGCGTTTGTTCATCGGGTAGAAGCAGACGAACTCCGCGTCCGGTACGTCCGGATAGAGTTTACTCGCCACGTAGCGAGCCATCCCGGTGTCCTCGATGTCGTCGGGGTCTTTTACCATCTCGTCGGAGGTGTACCCACCGACCTCCGTCACGGAGACGTAGGAGTCGGTTCGTTCGGTGAAGTCGGCGAATCCGGTTCGCTCGAAGACCCGCTCAGCGGTGTCGAGTGCGGCCACCGTCGGACGGAAGTGGAGCACGAGCAGGTCGGCGTCGTGTCCCATGACGCTGAACACGGCCGACGACCCGTCCTCGGCGTCGGTGACGTTCTCGTGGTCGTGCAGGAACTCGATACCGTCTCCCAGTGCGTTCTCGCGGACTCGTTCCGGGGCGTCTCGCCACCCGTTCCAGTCGATCGTTCTGAAGTCGTGGAGTGCGTACCACCCCTCTCGCGTCGGTGGGGCCTTTCTCGGCATACGCAAGGGTTAGGAGCGACCGGACAAGGAACTTTTGAGTCGAGTCGGCGTTCGTCGTCCCGGTGTCGGTATCACTGCGGAGTTGGTCGCACCGACCGAAAGCCTTTCAAAATCACGACTTAAATCCCCAGTCGATGCGGAAAAGTGGCCCGCCGAAAGGCCTGATCTCGTACCTGGTGCTCGAACTCTTAGACGAAAAACCCCGATATGGGTACGAGATTCTGAAAGAAATCCGTGAAATCAGTGGTGGCCACTGGGAACCGTCCTACGGGTCGGTCTACCCCATCCTCTACAAGTTCGAAGAGAAGGGGTGGGCCGAACGAATCGAGCGTGAGGACGAACCCGACCGGAAGTACTTCGAACTCACCGACACCGGGTACGAAGAACTCGTCAAAAAGCGCGAGGAAAGTGGGGCGAAAGCACGCGAGTTCGCCGACGTCATCCTGGGTTTTTACCACGTCTACGTCGCCTTCGCCACCGACGAGCGATTCGAAGTGGAGAGTCCGGACGGCGAGTGGCAGTTCGACGAGACGTTCAGTTCGTGGATCGTCGAGCAGATAATTCGCCACCACGAACGTGACTTCAGCGAGTTCGAACGCATCCCCGACGCGCCCGACGATTTTTACGAACGGATGGACCTCGAACGCTGAGCGAGGACCGAACGGCGACGGCCGACGAAGAACGGGTACCGGTCACGACGAAACTGCGAGCGCGTACTGTGTCTATCCCGCCAGCAGTCGCGGGCCGAATATCATGAGGATGAGGCTGGCGAGCATCGTCAAACCGACCGCCGTCGTTATCATCGTCGTCACCTGTCGAGGCTGGTCCGTCGGCAGACGCGACACCACCGCCTCGGCACCCATCCGGAGGATGTGCCCGCCGTCAAGCGGGAACGCCGGGATGCAGTTGAAAAAGCCGAGGTTGAGATTGATCCACCCCGTCCAGAAGAGGGCGTTCGCGAGCAAGAAGAGACCACCGCCGAGTCCCGACAGCGGCCCCTGTATCGCGTAGAAGTTGCTGTTCCACGCGACGAATCCGGCGAAGTTGTAGCCGACCGGCATCGAGAGGCTAGCGAACGGGAGCAAGAGCGTCCCGGCGATACCCAGCAGGAACGTCGTAATCGGCCCACCACCGCCACCGCCGCCGAAGGCGGAGAGGAACTGCCCCGCGAGGACGTCGCGGAACGTCTTCGCCGGGTAGAGTTCCGCGCCGAACCCGCTGGCCGTGATACCCGACGTCCCCGGTGCGACCAGGATGCCGACGATGGCCTCACCGCCGTCGTTCTCGCCGAGTTTCACGTCGTACGTGTTCCGAACGTAGTTCCCGTTCGATTTCGAGTATGTCTCCACGGTCACGGTCTCTCCCGGTTCGTAACCGTCGAGGACGGCGGTCAGGTCGCCGTTATTGACCACTCGTTTCCCGTCGATGGCCGTGATGACGACCGTTTGGCCGGGGTCGAGTCCCGACTTGCTCGCGGGACTGTCTTTTTGCACCGTCGAGAGTGCGCCGACGGGCCCGGTCACCTTCGACCCGTTCACGGTCAGCGTGGCGACCTTCTTGTCCGCGAGTTCTCGGTTCAGTGCTTGCTCGGTGTAGACTGCGGTCCCGTTGACGGCGGTGATTCGCTCACCTTTCCCGATACCCGCGTTCTGGGATTGCGCCGCTGCGAACGGCGAGTCGACTGCGATTCCCGTGACGAGCAGGGAACGGCGAATCGTCGTGGTTCGTCGCTCGTCGCCGTTCTCGACGGTCACCGACACCGACCGACTCTCGATGGCGGCGAGTTTGTCGCCGAGGTCGCCGTTGCTCTCGACAGCGGTTCCGTTGACCGCGACGATTCGGTCGCCACGCTGGATGCCAGCGTCACCTGCGGCGGAGTCGGCGAAGACGCCACCGATCGCCGCGCCGGACGCGACGGTTATCGACCCCATCAGCGGACCGAAGAGAAGTAAGAAAGCGACTAACGTGACGGCGAAGTTGTTCGTCACGCCCGCCGCGAACATCCGGCTCTGTCCCCCTCTATCCGCTTTCTTGCGGCTCTCTTCGTCCGGTTCGACGAACGCGCCGATGGGCAAGAACGCGAGCAGTGCGAGTCCCATCGACTGGATTTCGATGTCTTCGACCCGGCAGAAGAGGCCGTGGCCCCCCTCGTGGACGACCAGTCCGACGAGCAGACCGAACAGAATTTCGGGAGCGACCGAGAGCGGGAGGAAGTCGTTGACGCCGGGGATGACGAGCACGTTTCGCGGTTGTGTGACCGCCGTCGGTTCCGGTGGATTCTGGACGACGGCTATCGCCTGTACGACGAGAACGAGGAAGGTGCCGACCATTACGACCAGCGCGATGCCCAGACCGAAGTTCCCCCACGCCCGCCAGAATCGTTTCGGACGGGCGAGACGGTCCAGCAATTGTTTTCCTCTCTGGGTGTGTAGCGTCAGAATCGGCCCCTGCGTACCGAGATAGGACGGCAACATATCGTTCGCCCGAAGCGCGATCAGGGCGAACCAGTAGGCTGCAATTCCGAGAAACACCCACACAATCGTATCCATCAACCGAAAGAAAGGCGGCGTCGCTCAAATGCGTTTGGGAAACGGGCGAAAAAACGGGAGTTACTCGGCAGCCTGCCAGTCTTCTTCGAGTTCCTGCTGTGCGGCTTCCTTCTTGCTCTTTCGACGCTGCTGGACTTTGCGTGCAGCGGCGATACCGGCCGCGGTACCTCCGAGCACCGCGACGCGGCGTGCGAAGGTTTTGGTTCGGCTCTTGCCTTTCGTCGTTTCGGACTCGTCGGCCTCGGTTTCTATCTCCTCGATTTCTTCCGATTCCGTCTCCGTCTCCTCGATTTCCGCTTCGTTTTCTTTGACGAGTTCGGTTCGCTTCAACGCTGGTTTCTCTAGATTGAGTTCTATCAGGGCCATGGTAAATCACCGTTCAGTTTCCGGCGTGCTTGCGCTCGCCAGATAACCTCGCACCTCCCTATTAATGCTGGCACGTACTTTGTTATGCAGTTGCTAGCTGGAGGTAATAGATACTTGCCTGCCGTCGAACTTAACTCTGCTGGCGATTTTCGTTCCGGCAGAATCGACGACGATAGCTATCCGTTCCGACGAAGCCGACAAAGCACGAACTCGCGGTCCAGGTTCGAGAGAAACGGGCCGAGTTTCGGCCCCTGGTCGTCGTCGAAAAAGAGCCGATATCCGACGCCGAAGAACTCGCCGATGTCGATGTCGTGGCGCTTGGCCGTCTCGTAGATTTCGCCCTGAATCGCCTCACCGTCGTGGCCCTCCTCGACGAAGTCGGCCAGTTCGTCCAGCGCCGCTTCCGTCTCGACGTCGATGGATACGTCGGGCATCTCGGTGCGTTTCAGGTCGTAGTCGTACTCGTTGCTCGTCCGGCGCGCCCACGTCCGTGCTCGCTCGACCCGCGCGAGCGCATCCTCGACGGCCCACTCCGGCGCGTCGTCGGGAATGTGTCCCTCACGTCGTGCGATATCCTCGCGGAGTCCGGGGTCGTCGGTCATCCCCAGCACGGCGGCGAAAGTGTAGGGGATGCGGATGCGCTCGGGGCGAATCTCGCTGACGAGCACCGGATAGATGCGTTCGGCGAGCGCACGCTCTTTCTGGTCGGCGTCCTCCTCGCCGAAGTAGATTCGTTCGAACCGGTCGAACTCGTCCACCAACAGGTCGAGGCGCTCGATACTGAAATCGCGGGCCTTGTTCGGGTCTTTGGTGAAGAAGTACCGTAGCACGTCGGGTTCGAGCAGCTCCAGCACCTCTTTGACGAGGACGATGTTCCCCGCCGAGGAAGAGAAGGGCTTCCCGTTGAGCGTGAACCACTCGTAGGTCATCGGAACTGGCGGTTCGAACCCCATGACGTTGCGAGCGATGTCCTCGCCGCTCGGCCACGAGCCTTCTGCATGGTCTTTCCCGAACGGCTCGAAGTCCACATCGAGCGTCTTCCACTGGGCAGGCCACTCGAATCGCCATGGGAGCTTTCCATCGCGCAAGGTCGCCGTCCCCTCGTGGCCACAGCCGTCGATGGTGTTGTCGCCCGCCTTCAGGTCGGTACAGACGTACTCAACGGTACCTGCTTCCACGTCGAAATCCGTCACCGTCTCCGTAATCTTTCCGCAGTTCTCGCAGATGGGATTGAAGGGGACGTACTCCTCGTCCACCTTGTCCTGGTACTCCGCGAGCACCTCGCGAGCAGTCTCGGTATTGTCGAGCAAATGACGGGTCATGTCCACCAGTTCGCCGGTCTCGTACAGTTTGGTGTTCGAGACCACGTCGATGGGTACGCCGAGGAGGTCTGCGCTCTGCTGGATGAGGTTCGAGAAGTGATCGCCGTAGGAGTCACAGCAGCCGAACGGGTCGGGGATGTCCGTGTACGGCTTGCCGAGATTGCGTCCCAGTGCGCCAGCGTTCACGTCACCGAGTTCGACGATGTTTCCGTCCAGGTCGGCGAGCTTTCGCGGCAGTTTCCGCAGTGGGTCGCGGTCGTCGGCGGTGAAGACCTGTCGAACCTCGTGACCCCTGTCGCGCAAGACCTCCGCGACGAAGTAGCCACGCATGATCTCGTTGACGTTGCCGAGATGGGGAACCCCGGATGGCGAGATGCCGCCCTTGATGATGATGGGGTCGTCCGGGTCGCGGGCTTCGATTCGGTCTGCTACCTCGTCGGCCCAAAAGACGTGGTGGTCGTCTCCGCCATCGTCGCGGTCGTCCGCTGGTGCCGAATCGACACTCATCCTTGGACCCAGTAGGACATCTCGTCGTCGGCCCCGGCCGGGATGATGTCCGTTCCGCTGTGTTCACCAGAGAGGACGGCGTCGGCGATGCGTTTCGGCTCGGTTCCGTCGAGGACGATGGTGCGAACGCCGGAGCGCTCGATGAGTTTCGCGGCCAGCAGGTCGACCGGCGCGGAACTACCCGCGGTCATCTCGAGGTCGGCGATGACGTCGACGAGTTCGCTCGCCGAGAGCTGGTCGTACTTCGTCGCTTCCTCGACCTCGTTCGGGTCGTCGCTGAACACGCCGTCGACGCTCGTCGCGTAGACGAGGAGGTCGGCGTTCGTGTACTCGGCCAGCGCCGCGCTCACCGCGTCGGTCGTCTGGCCGGGCATCACGCCACCCATCACCGCGATGTCGCCACGATGCATCGCCGTCCCGGCTTTCTCGTAGGTTTCTGCCGGACTGGGTGCGGCCCGCTCACCGAGTGCCGCGATGAGGAGCCGGGCGTTCAGTCGCGTCACGTCGATTCCGATGTCGTCCAGTTCGATTTCGTTTGCACCGAGGTCACGGGCGGCGCCGATGTACTCTCGAGCGACGCCACCGCCGCCGACGACGGCACCGATACTACAGCCCTCCGTTGCGAGCGATTCGATGACTTCCGCGTGTCCACGGACGCGCTGGGATCCAAGGTCCGGCGCGAGTACGCTCCCGCCGATAGAAACGACCACCTTCATGCTATCGCGGTGTTACCCGGACGCGGCCTTAAGCGTTCTCAACTTCCGACCGAAGGCTAAAAGCGCCTCGCCGCCTGCAGTACGTGCATGAAGGTACTGGGTGTCGTCGGCGAGGGGTCGGCGGCCGTCGCCGACCGACTCGCCACCCGTCTCGGTGAACGCGGCACGGTCGGAACCATCACCCGAGGGTCCACGGAGCCGGTCGAATCGACCGCGTACGAACTCGGTGACGGAGGTTGGCGTGCCCGCGGTACGAATCGCTCGGTGACCGACGTGCTCGACGACATCGCGCCGAACCACGACTACGCCGTCGTCACTGGATTTCCGAAGGCGAACGTCCCACAGGTCGTCGTCGGAGAGACCGACCTCGACGAACGCGCCGACGAACCGCTCGCTCGCGTACCCGACGCAGACGCGCTCGATGTCGAAGCGGTCGTGAGTGCACTCGACGAAACCGAACCGTACGAGACGCTCGAATCGCTCGTCGCGCGCGTGAAACGCGCACCGAACGCCGAACAGTCGGGCGCAATTGCCACGTTCACGGGACGCGTTCGAGCGAAAGACAACCCGGACGATACGCCGACCGAATCCCTCGAATTTGAGAAGTACGAGGGAGTTGCGGAGACGCGCATGGAGGCGCTCTGCGAGGAACTCGAAGCGCGCGAGGGCGTGTTCGAAGTGGTCATGCATCACCGAACGGGTCGTATCCAGTACGGTGAAGACATCGTGTTCGTCGTCGTGCTCGCAGGACACCGCGAAGAGGCGTTTCGAACCGTCGAAGACGGCATCAACCGGCTCAAGGCGGAAGTCCCCATCTTCAAAAAGGAGGTCACGACGGACGAGCAGTTCTGGGTTCACGAGCGATAGATCGGGGATACCGGCGTGATTACCACCCTGTTCGTCAGACGTTATAATAGTGAATTTAATAGGGAAATAAAAATATAGAAGGCGTTTTAAACTATTAAACTGCGTCAAAAGGATTTTTAAAACGTCGGTTTTACCCGCATTCACGTCGATTTCCGGTGTAAAGAGCTAAAGATTTCCAAAACTACCCTAAGCTTCTGCCCTTTATAACATCCCTCCGTTCCATGGGGTAACTGGAGTCAGCACATGAGCGCAACCACCCAACTCGCCGCCGAAAGCCCTGAACCGCAATCCAAAGAAGACCGACTCAAGCAGTACCTCTGTGAGAAGGCCAGCGACGGAGAGCTGTACTTCAAGAGCAAGTTCATCGCGGACGAAGTCGGTCTCTCTGCGAAGGAAATCGGTGCGCTGATGGTTAAACTGACTGACAGCGACGAACTCGAAGTCGAGAAGTGGTCGTACACGAGCGCGACCACGTGGCGCGTCGCTCCCGCGTAAACACGGCCCCGTCCCCGCATCGTGGCTCCGCGCCCTCACACGCCATCACCTTCACGACGCCCGCACGCCCTGTGAGTTCCCCACCCTATCGAAACCCAGCCCCGTCGTCGCCCCGTGTCCCCACCCACCAACGCCACGGCGACAACACCTCCAGCCACCATCCGCCCCCAGCTGTCACATCCCCTTCGTGACCCACGTATCGCGTCTCCGAACGCTCCACTCGTCCTTCGATGCCTTTGTAGGATCCCACTGTTTTCGTTCGACCAGTGTCTCTCGTAACCGCGTTGACGACCGCCATCTTACCCGTCTTCTCGGTCGCTGCAGTCGGATTTTTGCTCGGCACGTTCCACGACGTCGAGGTCGACGCGCTGGGCACCGTCACGATTTACGTCTTGACGCCCGCGCTCGTCTTCCACAGTCTCACGACGACGTCACTCGGCGGGACGACAGCACTGACGCTGGCGGCCGGCGTCGTGGTGTTCACGCTGGCGATGGCTGCGTTAGCCGAATTCGTCGGACGGGCACTCGGCGAGTCGGAACCCGTCCTCGGTGCGCTCGTGTTGTCGAGTGCGTTCCCGAACGCGGGCAACTACGGGATTCCTCTCTCGCAGTTCGCGTTCGGCGAGGTCGGACGCAGTACAGCGATTCTCTACATCGCTGCCCAGTCCGTGCTGACCTACACGGTCGGCGTCTACCTCGCCTCGCGTGGCAACGGCACGTCCAGTTTCGCGGCCGTTCGAGAGGTGTTCAAACTGCCGCTCGTGTACGCAGTTCTCGCTGCGGGTGCGGCCCGCGCGCTCGACGTCGTCCCTGCCGTCGATTCGGCGGCGATGGAGACGCTGAAACTGACCGGCGACGCGGCGATTCCGGTGATGTTGCTCATGCTCGGAATTCAGCTAGCGAACACCGACTCTGGGGCCGCTATCAGCCGCGTCGGCGTTTCGAACGGGCTGAAACTCCTCGTCGCCCCGCTCGTCGCGGTCGCCGTCGTCTTCGTGCTTGGGTTCGAGGACGCCACCGTCGCACGCGTGTTCGTGCTCGAATGTGCGATGCCGGCGGCGATAACGCCGCTCATCCTCTGTATCGAGTACGACGAAGGAGGGGTAGGGCTCACCGGCCCCGAGTACGTGAGTACGGCGATTTTCGTCAGTACGCTCGCGAGCGTCCCGGTGTTGACGCTCCTCATCGCCGTCCTCCAGTCGGGGACCATCGTCTAAGGGTTTATACTCGTTCGTTCCGTACTGTGAGTGAATGGATTCGACCGAGCCGCACGAGGCAGGTCCTTCAATCGACCGGTTGTACTCGGTGTTCCGGGTGTACGACGTTCGAACTGACGGGGAACAGTTGGTGTACTACGGCGAACCCCTCGTCCCCCACGACCGATTGATGAAGACCCTCTGGCCCCTCTTTCGAGAGCAGGGCTACGAAGTCGCGCTCACGACCCGAATGGGCGAGTACGTCCTCGTCGCCGAACCGGTCAAACTCGGTCCGAACGGAGTTCCGTGGAAGAACGTCTTCCTGTTCGTCGCAACCGTACTCTCGACGCTGTGGGCCGGAGCGGCGTGGTACCACGTCAGTCCCGTCTCACAACCGGTCGAGGCGGTACTGACCGCGTGGCCGTTCACGCTCGCGGTTCTCGGCGTTCTCGGAACCCACGAACTCGGCCACTACCTGCTGAGTCGCTACCACGGGGTCGACGCAACGCTCCCTTACTTCATCCCGATGCCGACGCTCATCGGGACGATGGGGGCGGTCATCCGGATGAAAGGCCAGATGCCGAATCGGAAAGCCTTGTTCGACATCGGCGTTTCGGGGCCGCTCGCCGGCCTCGTCGCCACCGTCGTCGTCACGGCAATCGGGTTGACGATGGAACCGGTGACCGTCACACAGCAGACGCTCAACAGCGCGAGTACCATCGAAGTGAAGTTCGGCTACCCGCCACTCCTGAAAGCGATCGCGGCGGTCATGGGCGAACCGCTCACGTACGATAACCCGGCCAAATCGGTCAATCCGGTCGTCATCGGCGGCTGGGTCGGGATGTTCGTCACGTTTCTCAACCTCATCCCGGTCGGGCAACTCGACGGCGGCCACATCGTCCGGGCGATAATCGGGGAGCGACAGGAGAGCGTCGCAGCGCTCGTTCCTGCGGTGTTGTTCGGGCTGGCGGCCTACGTCTTCTACGTCCTCAACGTGAGCAACGCGACGGTGCTCTGGGTCATCTGGGGATTCCTGTCGATGTTCTTCGCCTACGTCGGCCCAGCGACACCCATCAACGACGTCGAACTCGACATGAACCGAAAACTGCTCGGCGTCCTCACGTTCATCCTCGGGCTGCTCTGTTTCACGCCGACACCCATCGAAATCGTCGCCTGACCGTCTCCCTTACCCGTGCGTGTAGCCTCGGTCGGGCAGTGGCTCGCCGTCCATCGTCACGTCCGAGTCTGTGACCTCGCCGACGACGGAGATGGAAATCGGCGACGCGTCTCGGGCGTCCGCGACGCGTTCCTGGGGAAGCGTAAATACGAGTTCGAAATCCTCGCCGAAAAAGCAACTGAGCGCGCGTTCGTCTTCCGCGTCGTTCGCAACCTCACGGACGCTCTCTGCGACGGGAATCACCTCGCTGTCGAGTTCGAACCCGCAGTCGCTCGCCTCCGCGAGTTGGTGGACCGACCGCGCGAGTCCGTCGCTTGAATCCATCATGGCGGTCGCGTGGGGCGCGAGCGCAATTCCCGCCGCGATGCGGGGTTCGAACCGAAAGAGGTCGTTCGCACGCTCGGTCTCCCCCCGGTCGAACAGTCGGAGCGCCGCCCCGCTTCGGCCGAGCGTTCCGGTCACACACAGGGCGTCTCCGGGGTGCGCTCCCGACCGCAAGACGGGGTCGTCGGTTCGTCCGAGCACCGTCGTCGTCGCCGTGAACTCGGAGGTGGTATCGAGGTCGCCGCCGACGTAGCGCGCTCCGACCGATTCGCACACGTCACTCGCGCCCGCGACGAACGCTTCGAGTTCGTCGCGGGCGAACGCCGGCGCGGCGTAGACGGCGACGGCGGCGACTGCCGCCGCACCCATCGCCGCGACGTCCGAGAGGGAGGCACCGACGGCCCGCCACCCGGCGGTGTATCGCGTCGTCCCCGCCGGGAAGTCGGTCGTCTCGTGGAGCATATCGGTCGTCAACACCTGTCCATCGACGACCGCCGCGTCGTCACCCGCGTCGGGAAGTTCGCCCGCCAGCAGTCTGAGCGCGGCCCGTTCATCCATACACCTCCTCTGGCATCGCAGGAAAAAAGCCGACCGGTCTTCGCTGGCTTCAAGCAGTCCCCCTGATATTTGAAAACTGATGCGACTCGACCTGGGAGATCTGCGGACGATGACCGCCGGCTTCGTGGCTGCGGTCGTAATCCTGCTCGTCGTCTTCTCACTCGTCGGTATCGAGCGCGTCGTGTCGGCACTCGCCGTGACCGACCTGCGCGTCGTCGTCCTTGTCTGTCTCGTCTCGCTCGCGTGGCTCGTTTCGTGGGCGATGTCGCTTCGAATCGTCCTCGACGTTCTCGGTGTTCAGGTCTCCAGCGTACGAGCGTTTCTCCTCTACGCGGGGGCGACGTTCGCCAACAACGTGACCCCGTTCGGCCAGGCGGGTGGTGAACCGTTCGCCGCCCTGCTCATCTCACGCGCCACGGACGCCGAGTACGAAACGAGCCTCGGCGCGATAGCCAGCGTCGACGCTATCAATTTCGTCCCCTCGATGTCCTTCGCGCTGGTCGGCGTGGCCTACTACGCGACGGTGCTCACGCTCGGTGACACGATAGAGATGGTCGCAGTCTCAATCGTCGCGCTGGCGATGGCGGTCCCCGTCGCCGCTGTCGCCGGATGGCGAAACCGCGACTGGGTCGAATCGGGTATCTCGGCCGGTGTCGTTCCCGTCGTCGGTGCCGTCGCTCGTATCATTCCGCGCGTGAAGCCGACGAATCGACCGGCAGTAGCGCGACGTATTCGGGGATTCTTCCGTGCCATCGAACGCGTCGCGGGTGACCGTCGTCAGCTCTTGCTCGCGGTCTTCTTCTCGGCGCTCGGTTGGCTTCTCTCGTCGGTTTCGTTGTGGTTGTCACTCTACTCGCTCGGCCACACAGTTCCGTTCGCGGCGGCGCTGTTTATCGTTCCCATCGGAAGTATCGCCGGGGTCGCCCCATTGCCGGGTGGACTCGGTGGAGTCGAGGCGGCGTTGGTGCTCCTGCTCGTTCCGATTACGGGCGTGACGGCGGCGACTGCGGGGGCGGCGGCCGTCATCCACCGTGGGGCGACCTACTGGCTTCCAGTGATGTTCGGGTGGACGGCGACGGTCATGCTGGAAGCAGACAATGCCAACGGCGACTGAGCAGGCCGACTGGAGGAAAGCGCGCCCCCAGTCCGTAACGATGGCTTTAAACGCCGCCGCAGGGAAATCTGTCCTATGACGACGCTCTACGACGTTCCGGCGGAAGCGCTCATCGAAGCGCTCGCCGACGACCTCGAAGATCGATTCGACCAACCGGACTGGGCCGAGTTCACCAAGACCGGCGCACAGCGCGAGATGCCTCCTGAACAGGAGAACTTCTGGCACGTCCGTGCGGCCAGCCTCCTGCGCAAAGTCGCTATCAACGGGCCGATCGGTGTCGAGCGACTCTCCACCGAGTACGGCGGCGGCAAGAAAGGTTCGACCCGCTACCGCGTCGCCCCCGTCCACCGCGCCGACGGGAGCAAGAAGATTATCCGAACCATCCTCCAGCAACTCGAAGACGAAGGACTCATCCAGTCCAGCGAGAGTCGCGGCCGTGAGGTCACCGGCGAGGGTCGCAGTCTCCTCGACGACACGGCAGGGAAGGTTCTCTCTGACCTCGACCGACCGGAACTCGAACGCTACGCCTAAACTGACACCGTCGAAGTCTCTTTCAGCTATCGTCCACAGAGCAACCGTCGAGTAGACCGACCAGTTCCCCGATGACCGGTTCGGCTCTATCGACGGCCCAACGTAGCGGTCGTGAAGTAACCGCTCGAGAGTTTTCGGCACGATCTGACCTCCCGGTGCTCGACGGGCGGTCGTACTCGTCGCCGTTCCGAACGTCACACTTCTCGCCGTGTCCCGACCAATTTTCGGGGGCGTTTGGAACGTCGTTCTCCGTAATTGTTTTTGGTCATGGCCGGTAAGCTACAGATAAGACATGAGTGGAAGTCCTGACGACGATAGACTCGAAGAGCTTCGAAAGCAGAAGATGGAGGAGCTACAGG
Source organism: Haladaptatus ordinarius (assembly GCF_054177595.1). Classification (NCBI taxonomy): domain Archaea; kingdom Methanobacteriati; phylum Methanobacteriota; class Halobacteria; order Halobacteriales; family Haladaptataceae; genus Haladaptatus; species Haladaptatus ordinarius. The sequence continues at coordinate 31,266 of NZ_JBPEHH010000015.1, forward strand.
ATCAAAATCAGCAAGAAGAGGCCCAGAAACAGGCCCAACAGCAGGCCGACGCACAGAAGCAAGCACTGCTCCGCCAGTATCTAACCGACGGCGCGCGAAAGCGTCTGAACTCGGTGCGAATGAGCAAGCCGCAGTTCGCCGACCAGGTCGAACAGCAGATACTCGCAATCGCCCAGAGTGGCCGCATCAACGGCAAAATCGACGACCAGAAGATGAAAGAGTTGCTCCGCGAACTGAAGCCCGACAAGAAGAGCTTCAACATCAAACGCCGCTGAGATGGAACTCGGACTCCTCTACAGCGGGGGAAAGGACTCGACGCTCGCCGCCCTCCTGCTCGACGATTTCTACGACGTGACGCTCGTCACCGCCCACTTCGGCGTCACGGACGACTGGAAGCACGCCCGCGACACCGCCGAGGCGACGGGGTTCGACTTCGAAGCGGTCGAACTCGACCACGACGCCGCCATCGACGCGGTCGAACAGATGGCCGAGGACGGTTACCCGCGAAACGGTATCCAGCAGGTGCACATCCACGCTCTCGAAACCGTGGCGGAGATGGGTTTCGACGCGGTCGCGGACGGGACGCGCCGGGACGACCGCGTGCCGACCGTCTCGCGTGCACAGGCACAGAGCTTAGAAGACCGCCACAGCATCGACTACATCGTTCCGCTCGCCGGGTTCGGACGCGGCGCGGTCGACCGCCTCGTTTCGGCCACGCTCGACGTGGAATCCGGCCCGAGCGACGAGATTCGCAAAGCCGACTACGAAGCCGAACTGCGCGCCCTCCTCGCTCGCGAACACGGCGAGACGGCCGTAGACGACGTGTTCCCTGACCACGAGCAGACCTACGTTACGGGCTTCTTGAAGCGCTGACGTCGCCGGGTCGGCGACGATTGTCCGGTCGTTTCCACCCCCTTCTCGCTCGAACCGCCTCCCTGATTTTCGGTACGTAGCCCCAACTGCGTCCGTCGTTTCGAACAACACCACACAAACTAAACGTCGGCCACCAGTATCAGAGTGAGATGCGAGCGTTCCGAATCGCCTACGACGGTCGTCCGTACTACGGATTCCAGCGCCAGCCAGACGTGCCGACCGTCGAGGACGCGCTGTTCGACGCACTTCGTGCTCTCGGCGTGGCGGACGACGTGCCCGAGGGGTACGCCACCGCCGGTCGAACCGACGCGGGCGTCTCCGCCGTCGCCCAGACCGTCGCGTTCGAGTGCCCCGACTGGCTCACACCCTCGGCGTTCAACAGCGAACTCCCGGCATCGATTCGAGCGTGGGCCAGCACGGAGGTCGTCCCGGAGTTCCACGCGACCCACGACGCCTACTTTCGAGAGTACGTCTATCACTGCTACGCGCCACGAGCGAATCTCGCGCTGGCGAAAGACGCCAGCGACCGCCTCGCCGGAGAGCACGATTTCCACAACCTGACCCCCGACAACGAGGGAACCGTCCGCGACCTCAACGTCCGCGTTCTCCAGGACGGCGACTATCTGGTCTTTACGCTCCGCGCCCCCGGCTTCGCTCGCAACCTCGTCAGACGCGTCGTCTCGCTCGCCCACGCCATCGCCGTGGGCGACGCCCCGATAGCGAAGGTCGACCGCGTGCTCGCGCCGGAACCACTGGACGGCCCAGCGGGCGTCCCGCCCGCGCCCGCTCACCCGCTCGTGCTCGCTGACGTCGGCTACGACTGTGAGTTCTCGGTGGACGAAGATGGGGCGGAGAGCGCACGCGAGGTGTTCGGAGACCTGCGAGTCGAGCGCCGAACGCGGTCGCGTACCGCTCGTGAGATATGTGCTCGACTCGACTAGATTTATATCTGTCCACTCTGGCTCTTTCTCTATGGTCAACAGCAATCTCCTGTGGGCGGTCACGATAGACGTGGTGCTCGGCGTGCTGGCGTTCTCGTTCGGGCAGTGGCTCGGTGCGGCAGTCACCGGAGCGTTCGGTTTCGTCGGACTTCTCCTGTACGGGCTTGTCTATCTTGTCTCGGTCGCCATCGGTGTCTACCTCGTCGTTCGCGGTCTCGGGACTCTCGTGGAAGACATCGTGCGACACGAGATAATCCATCGGGGCTAGCAGCGCTCTGACGACGCATGCCTACCGAGAGCACCACTCACCGAACATTTTTTATTATTGACTCGAACAGACGTTTATGAACTATTCCGACGACGACGACACCGATTGGCTCTGGCACGCGACGATGTACGTCACCCTCGGCGTGGTGGTCACCGTCCTGGGGTCGGGAGTCGTCGCCGTCCTCGTTCTCGCCCTCGATACGGTCGGCGTCTTCCTCTCCGCCGTCGTCTCACTCGCTTCGTTGTTCTTCGGCGTCTATTTCGTCCTCAAAGGTCTCGCCGTCCACGTCGGGGCAGTGGTGGACGGAAGACGAATCGAGACCTGATTCCACTCAGTCCCACGCCTCGGGCCAGATTCCCGCCGCCCGCATCCCCTCTTCGTAGTCGTTCTTTCGGAGGTTCGCGGCCACGTCGTCTGCCTGTTTGCGGGGAATCTCCTCGCGTGAGGCGAGTTCCCGGACGAGCAGCGCGGTCAGCATGGCGTGTTCGCGGAGGTTCCGGTCGTCGACCTTGTCTCGCGTGTCCGCGTGGGTGTGTCCCCAGCCACGTCCACGTGCGCCCGGGGCGCTGTGGTCTTGCTGGCTGTGCAACTGAAGCGCCGGGACGCCCCCTTTGAGGAACGGCCAGTGGTCGCTGAAGGGGTGGACACCGTCCTGAATCTGGATGGGCTGGTTCGCATCCTCGGAGACGCGCTCTATCACCGAGCGCATCGTCTCGGAGTCGTGGGTGAACGCCCGCATGTCGCGGTAGCGTCCCGCGCCGTCCACGTTCACGACGGCGCGAACCCGCGAGAGGTCCATCGAGTTGGCGAGTGCGTGGCTCCCGAGGAGACCGACCTCCTCACAGCCGACGCCCGCCACTCGGACGCGCGTGTCGAGTGGCATCTCCGCGAGCAGGTGGGCCGCCGCGACGACGACGGTGATGCCACACCCGTTGTCGAGTGCGCCTTCCGCGATGTCGTGGGCGTCGTGGTGTGCGACGACGACTATCTCCTCGTCGGTGTCGGGACCGAGTTCGGCGATTGCGTTGTGACTCGTTCCCGGCGTCGTCTCGGCATCGACGGCGAGTCTCGCCGTGGCACCGCGGTCGGCGTACTCGGTCAGCCACGCACCGGTCTCGTTGCTGACGCCGATGCCGAGGATGGCGGTTTCGTCGCCGAAGGTGAGCGACCCGGTCGGCGGGAGTTGCCCCGGCACGTGGTTGTGAAAGACGAACCCCTCCGCACCGGCGGCGGCGGCGTAGCCGAACTTCTCCATCCGGTGGATGAACCGACTGCCGGAGGGTGTCGTCGTGCTGGCGACCGCTATCTTCCCGGCCACGTCTCGCTCGTCGATTTCGTCGGGCATACCGTGGCCGACGTCGACCAGTTCGCCGCGCACGTCGCCAGGGGGTGAGTAGGGGAGCGCGATCGCCTCGAACGAGCGTTCGACGGGGTCGGTGACCACGAGTTCCGTCGTTCCGCGACTCCAGCAGTTCATCTCGAACGACTCGGTGTGTGCGTTCCGTGCGCCGGCGCGTTCGAATCCCTCGACGGCGAGTTCCGCGGCCCGTCGCTCGCCGGGATGGCCGCCCATCCGGTTTTCGAGTTCGGTAAGTTTCGTCAGGAACGTCCACGGGTAATCGTCTCGCCACATCTCGCTGAGCGCCTCGCGTACCGCGTCGGTCATACCCGTCACTGGGTCGCCACCCGGTAATAACTCTGTCCGGCGGCAAAACCTTCTCCCTGAATATCAACGTTTAGGAGGTGGCTGTCCGTAAGGCATGGTATGAGTTCTGTTCCCGAACGCGGCGAAATCGACACAGAATACAAGTGGGATTTAGAGAGCATCTACGAGACCGACGAGGAGTGGGAGGAAGCCTACGCGGCGGTCGAGGAGCGACTGGCCGACCTCGAAGCGTACGAGGGGCGGGCTACCGAGGACGGCGAGACCCTGCTTTCCGTTCTTCAGCTTTCGGACGAACTGGGCCGCGAGGTCGAGATGGTCACCTCGTACGCTCGAATGCGAAGCGACGAGGACACGTCCGACCAGCAGTATCAAGCCCTCTCTACTCGCGCACAATCGCTCGCATCACGCGCACAGAGTGCCGCGAGTTTCATCGAACCGGAGATTCAGTCGCTCGACCGCGGCGAACTCGACCGGATGGTCGAGGAGACGGAGGGTCTCGAACAGTACGAACACTACCTCGACGACGTGATGCGGATGAAAGAACACACCCGATCCGCCGAAGTCGAGAACCTGCTCGCGGAGTTCGGCGAGGTCATCGGGGCGTCCGGCGAAATCTACGGTATGCTCTCGAACGCCGACATGACGTTCCCGACCGTCGAGAAACCCGACGGAGACGCGGTCGAGATTACCCAGAGCAACTTCACGAATCTCCTCAAAAACCCCGATCGGGAGTTCCGCCAAACGGTGTACGAGGGCTATTTCGACGAGTGGCACGACGTGCGAAACTCGGTGGGGGCGGCGTACAAGAACAGCGTCAAGTCGGACGTGAAGTTCGCTCGCGCCCGAGAATACGATACCGCACGCGAGGCGGCTCTCGACGGGCCGAACGTCCCCGTCGAGGTGTACGACAACCTGCTCGACACCGTCCGAGACAACCTCGACAAACTCCACCAGCACGCGGACCTCAAACGCGAGAGTCTCGGCGTGGACGAACTCCAGATGTGGGACCTCTACATGCCGATGACCGACACGGAGAGTCCCGACCTCGAATACGACCAGGCAATCGAGTACGTCGTCGACGCCGTGGACGCGCTCGGCGCCGATTACCAGTCGCGGGTCGCCGAGGGAATCGAATCGCGCTGGGTGGACGTGTACGAGACACAGGACAAGCGCGCCGGGGCGTACAGTTCCGGCACCTACGACACTCAGCCGTTCATCCTGATGAACTACCAGGACGACATCTCGTCGATGTATACGCTCGCACACGAACTCGGCCACTCGCTTCACTCGCAGTTGACGAGCGAGACCCAGCCGTACGTCTACAGCGGCTACGAGATTTTCGTCGCCGAGGTGGCGAGCACGGTCAACGAATCGCTGTTGACCCACCACCTGCTCGAAACGGTAGACGACCCCGAGTTCCGCCAGCACGTCCTGAACGAGTATCTGGAGCGGTTCCGCTCGACGCTGTACCGCCAGGCGCTCTTCGCCGACTTCGAGCATCAGGCTCACCGGGCCGTGGAAAACGACGAAGCACTCACGCCCGACAAACTGGACGAACTGTACGGCGACCTCAAACGGGAGTTCTACGACCCCGCCGTCGTGGACGAGCGAATCGAGCGCGAGTGGATGCGCATTCCGCACTTCTATCGTGCCTACTACGTCTACCAGTACAGCACGGGCATCAGCGCCGCCGTCGCGCTGGCCGACAAGATTCTGGAGGAAGGGCAACCCGCCGCCGACCGCTACCTCAGATTCCTTGAGAGCGGGTCGCGCGAGTACCCCCTCGAACTGCTCGAGAGCGCGGGCGTCGACATGCGCTCGTCCGAACCGATTCAGCGTGCCCTCGACGTGTACGGCGACCACCTGGACGAGATGGAATCGCTGATCTGAGAGCGCCGAGAACGGACACCGAGACGGTCGGGGAGACGGGACGAACCGAGGGCCTCACGTCGCGGCCCGTCACGAGTTCCGAACTCACTTTTACCCACCGTCTCGTACCCCGAGCCATGATACAGGGGGCGACCGAGTACGACATCGACATCGCTATCGACGACGCCGCAATCGACCGACTACTCGCCGTCACCCCTGAGGACGTGACCGCCGCCGACTCGCTCACCTACGCGAAGAACGTCTTCGTTCCGCTCACGACGGCCTGCCGTTACACCTGCACCTACTGCACCTACTTCGACCCGCCGGGGGAGGCGTCACTGCTCTCGCCCGAGGAGGTCAGAGAAATCGTACAGATGGGCGTCGACGCCGGCTGTACGGAGGCGCTTTTTACCTTCGGTGACGACCCGGACGACCGCTACTCGCAGGTCGACGAGCAGTTGGCCGAGTGGGGCCACGACTCCATCCACTCCTATCTCCGCGAGATGTGCGAACTCGCGCTCGACGAGGGGCTCCTCCCGCACTCGAATCCGGGCGACCAGACGCCGGAACAGATGGAACTCGTCGCGGACGTGAACGCCAGCATGGGCGTCATGCTGGAGACGACAGCGGACGTAGACGCCCACGCCGGTCCGCGACGGAAGAATCCGGGACAGCGACTCGCCACGATTCGGACGGCGGGCGAGCTGGGCGTTCCGTTCACGACGGGGATTTTGGTCGGCATCGGCGAGAACTGGCGCGACAGAGCCGAGAGCCTGCTCGCCATTCGTGCGCTGCACGAACGCTACGGCCATGTCCAAGAGGTCATCGTGCAGAACGTCGTCCCGAACGAGCGTTCGCAGTTCGACCGTCCCTCTGTCGAGACGATGCGACGGGCGGTAGCGATGGCACGCGTGGCGCTCCCCGACGAGGTGTCGGTACAGGTCCCCCCGAACCTCTCGCCGACGCGAGAACTGCTTGAATGTGGCGTGGACGACCTCGGCGGCGTCTCGCCCGTGACGGACGATTACATCAACCCCGACTACGCGTGGCCCGCCCTGCGCGAACTGGAGGACATCGCCGAGACAGCGGAGGTCCCACTCCGCGAGCGATTGCCGGTCTACGACCGATTCGTGGGTGACGAGTGGCTCTCCACCCGGATTCGAACGGCGGTAGAAGAGCACCGCTGACGAACGACAACCCACTCCACCGTAGTCACACGACGACACCCATGAGAATCAATCACAGTGATTTTATTCGTCCTTTGTGAACCGGAACCCGTTGAAGTATGGGTGACAGAATACGAGTGTTGCTCGTCGACGACGACGATGACGTTTCCGAGCTCACGTCGACGTATCTCGAACGGGTGAACGACCGGATTACGACGGTCCGAAAACCGGGTCCGGAAGCGGGGTTAAAGACGCTCGGAGAGGAGCGTATCGACTGTATCGTGAGCGACTACGATATGCCGGACACCAACGGGTTGGAGTTTCTGGAAGCGGTTCGTGAGGTTGAGTCGAACCTTCCGTTTATTCTATTCACTGGCAAGGGGAGCGAGGAAATCGCGAGCGAGGCCATCTCGGCGGGAGTCTCCGACTATCTCCAGAAAGTCGGTGGACCCGAACAGTACGAGATGCTGGCGAATCGAGAACGCCGTCGCACAGCATCGCGCCGAAGCGGAGGCGAGCGAGGTGAATCGCCAGATGCTCAGGATTTTCCAGCGCATCACGGACGCGTTTTTCGCCATCGACAACGAGTGGGAGATAACCTACGTCAACCAGCGCGCGGCGGAGTTTCTCGACCGGTCACAGGACGAACTCGTCGGCCAGGACCTGCGAGAACTGTTCCCCGACGACGGAGACGAGGGTAGTTACGACGCCTACCGACGTGCGTTCGAGGAGCAAGAATCGGTTACGCTCGAATCACGGTCGCTGTTCCGCCCCGAAAAGTGGGTCGAAGAACGCATCTATCCGGCGGCGGATGGGCTGTCGGTGTACTTTCAGGACATCAGCAAGCGCAAGGAAATGGAGTCGGAGATTCGAGAGACGAAAAAGAAGATAGAAGATTTACACGACATCGCCGCGCGAGTCGTCGCCTGCACCTCCGACGAGGAGATATACGACCTCGCCATCGCTGCGGCGGAGGGTATCCTCGAATTCGACATGTTGGCCGTCGATACCATCGAGGACGACTGACTCTTTCCACGGGCCATTTCTACGAAGTCACCCACGGACGGCTACTACGAAGGAACGGCGATCGACGCAGACGACAATCTCGCTGCAGAGACGGTTCGACTCGGCGAGTCGTTTCTCGTCGAAGACCTCCACGAAGCCGGGTACGCACCCGCCGAAGCAACGTACCGGTCGGCGGTGAGCATCCCCATCGGCGACGTCGGCGTCTTTCAAGCCGTATCGAAAGAGGTCGGCGGGTTCGACGAGGACGACCTCGAACTCGCAAAACTGCTCGTGACACACATCGTACAGGCGTTGAAACGCGTCCAGTTCGAAGAAGAACTTCGAACGGAAATCGACCGATTCGCGGCCCTCTTCGACAATGTTCCGAACGCGACCGTGAGCTACGTCTTCGACGACGGGACCCGATAGTCCGCGACGTGGATCCGGCGTTCGAAGACGTGTTCGGCTGGGATGCCGACGCCATCGTCGGGGAACCGCTCGACGACTTCCTCGTTCCGTCGGGAAAAGAAGCCGAGGCGCGAGAGCTAAACGGGCGAGTGAAACGGGGGCGTCGAATCGAGGGCGACGAAATCGGCAGACGGACCGAAGACGGCGTTCGGGATTTCTTGCTCCACACCGCTCCAGTGCAGATAAACGAGAGAAACGAAGGGTTCATCATCTACACCGACATCACGGTACAAAAGCAGTGCGAGTGCAAACTCGCACGACAGAACGAGCGACTGGACGAGTTCGCGAGCGTCATCTCACACGACCTTCGCAACCCGTTGAACGTCACAACTGGCCGACTCGAACTGCTGAGCGAGGAGTGTGACAGTCCCCACATCCGCCGATGCGGCAGGCGCTCGACCGCATGGTTTCGCTCATCGAAGACGTACTGACGCTGGCCCAGCAGGGAAAGGTCGTCAGCGAGACGGGGCCTATCTCGCTCGCACAGGCGGTCTGGAGTGCGTGGTCGATGGTCTCGACGGAGACGGCGACTCTCCACGTGGACGACTCGCTGGCCGTGGTGGACGCAGACCGAGGAAGACTGTGTGAACTGCTCGAGAACCTCTTTCGCAACGCCATCGAGCACGCCGGCGAGGATGTCACGGTCGTCGTCGGCCCACTCGAAGACGGCGACGGCTTTTTCGTGGCCGACGACGGGCCGGGGATATCCCCGGACGAGCACGAAGACGTGTTCGAACACGGCTACTCGACGAGCGAGGGTGGGACCGGATTCGGCCTCGCTATCGTCCGAAGTATCACCGAAGCACACGGCTGGGAGATTCGAGCGACGGAGTCGAAAGACGGCGGCGCGCGTTTCGAGATATTCACCTGAGCAGCGGCGTCCCGTCCGCACACGGTCCAAACTCCGGCCCGAACGGCGGGTCGTCCGAATCTATCTCCCGTATCTGGCGGTAGTCGGTCGACCGCTCGGCGGGCGTTCGACCGATGGCACCCACCATCTCGACGTACTCCGCGAACGAGCGGAACTCACCGAACTCGCCACCAGCGCGCTTCGTTATCTCTTCCGAGAGGATGGTTCCCATGAAGTCGTTCGCGCCACACGAGAGCATCTTCAGCCCCTGTTCGTCGCCGTATTTCACCCACGAGGACTGGACGTTCTCGACGTTGTCCAGAAACAGCCGAGAGACCGCAATCATCAGTTCGTCCTCGTGTGTCGTCGCGCCGCCGTCGACCATGCCCCGGTCGTAGAGTGGCGTGTTCCGGTGGACAAAGGAGAGGGGGACGAACTCGGTTATCGTGCCGGTTCGGTCCTGAAGGTCGCGGACGCGGTCTAGGTGCATCACGCGGTGCATCTCGTTTTCGACGTGGCCGTACATGATGGTCGCCGTGGTGTCGAGACCGACGGTCGCTGCGGCCTCCATCGCTTCTATCCACTCGTCGGAGCGAATCTTCCCGGGACAGATGACGCCGCGAACCTCGTCGACCAGAATCTCTGCGGCGGTGCCCGGGACGCTGTCCAGTCCGGCGGCTTTCAGTCGCCGGTACACCTCCTCGTAGCTCCACTCCGTCCCACGGCGTGCGTGGTAGGCTTCCTCGGGCGTCATCGAGTGGACGTGGATGCCGGGCAGGCTCATGGCACGAAGGTGGTCGGTGTACGTGGCCGGATCGGTCTCGTAGGCGTCGGGTGGTTTGTAGTTCAAGTCGCCGCGGTCGCTCGCTTCGAGGAGTTCGCGGTGCTCGTCGTCCAGCGTGAGTCCGGGGTGGAGGCCGCTGACCGACGTGACTTCGTAGATACCGCGTTCGCGGGCGTCGGCGACGATTTCGCGGGATTCCTCCGGGGTCTTCGTGAAGCCGTCGTGTTCGTCTCCGCCCGTCTCGAAGTTCTGGGCCGTGTTCTTGAAGTTGCAGAACAGACAGCCGGTGTTGCACGCCGTCGTGACGTTGTTGTTCAGGTTGGCGACGAACGTCACGCGGTCGCCGACGACCGCCTCGCGCCTGCGGTCTGCGGCCTCCAGCACGCGTTCTTTCCGGACGAGGTCGATTCCAGGCTGGCCGGTGCCAGTCGTCAGCAGTTCGACGCCGTCGGCGACCGACAGACGCTCCCCGTTTCGCGCCTTTTCGAGCGCGTTCTCGAACGACTGGTCGGTTTCGGGGATGTGCTCGAACCCGAACTTCCCCCGGGGGACGTTGCTCTCTGCACGGACGGTGTTCATCACTCTGGTCAACCAGTTCGACCCTCAAAAAGCGGTTGGTCACGGCAGTCGAAATACACGAGCGTGCATACTTTCGTCGTGCCGAGGAGTCAGTTCAGCACGGCGATGGAAACTTCTTAGTCCGGGCACGGTAGACACCACACCATGACGAGTGTGAAGGAGTTCCGGGTCGATCGCGAACCGACGCCGGACTCACTCGGGCGGGGGTCGTTCGTCTTCACCGACGACTACTCGGTGTTCGACTGGGGCAAGATGCCCGACGAGATTCCGGACAAGGGCGCGAGTCTCTGCACCATGGGCGCGTTCAACTTCGAACTGCTCGAGGAAGCAGGGATTCCGACCCACTATCGCGGCGTCCGTTCGGACGGCGAGGTCGTCTCCCTGTCGGACGCGACCCACCCGCCGACGGAGATGGCCATCGACCTGACGCAGGTCCCGAACTTACCGCGCGAGGGTCGTAACTACGACTACGACCTCTTTCACAGCGGCGCGGACGACAACTATCTCGTCCCGCTCGAAATCGTCTTCCGAAACAGCGTCCCGGTCGGGTCGAGTCTCCGACGTCGCACCGACCCCGCCGACCACGGACTCGACTTTCCGGAGTGGCCCGACGGTGCGGTGCAACTCGAAGAGCCAGTCGTGGAGTTCTCGACGAAGTTCGAGGAGGGAGACCGCTACCTCTCTCGGGGAGAGGCCGACGAGCTCGCGGGGAAAGCCAGCGTGGACAAACTGGAACAAATCGCCCGCGAGGTAAACGACATCGTCACCCAGCGCGCCGCCGAGGCCGAACTGGTTCACGAGGACGGAAAAATCGAGTGCCTCTACTACGAGGGTGACGTTCGCGTCGCCGACGTGGTGGGGACCTTCGACGAGAACCGTTTCACGTTCCACGGCCAGCAGGTGAGCAAAGAGTTCCTGCGCCAGTACCACAAGCGCGAACAGACCGAGTGGGTCGACGCGATTCGAGACGCGAAGACCGAAGCGAAAGAGCGCGATATCGCGGAGTGGAAGTCGCTGTGCGAGGTCGAACCGGAACCGCTTCCGACCGAGGTTATCGCCGCCGCTCGCGGTCTGTACGCCTCGGGGACGAACGCCTACGTCGGTCGCGAACTCTTCGACGCCCCCTCGCTGGAAGACGCCATCATGACCATCAAAGACGTGTAATCTCGCGACAATTTCACACCCGACCTATTTCTGGACTCGCCTGCGTTCTCGAGACGCGTCCGAATCCTGCCGAGTACGAACGCCCTAACCGTCGGAGTCGACCGTGAGCGTGCCATCAGAGGGACCGTCGGGTAACGCCTCGTCGAGTTCGGACGGCATGCCGAGGCGATACTCCTCGGTATCGTCGTGGTCTGCGTCTTCGCGGAGTTCGGTGCGGCCGCGGCGAATCGTTACGTCGTCGTTGAGGTGCAAGCGCACGGCGTCAAGTAACGCGTCGGCTTCGAGCGGTTGGCCGCGCTCGCGCACCCGTTCGACGCTGTCGCCGTCCCGGACGTTGAACACGCGCTGTGTGAGAATCGGCCCCTGGTCCAGGTCAGTCGTCACGTAGTGGGCGGTGACGCCGGCGACGCGAACGCCCGCCTCTTTGGCCTGCCGGTAGGCTTTCGCGCCGGGGAACGCGGGGAGGAGACTCGGATGGACGTTGATGATTCGCCCCTCGTACCGGAAGACGACTTCCGGACTGAGAATCCGCATGAATCGGGCGAGAACGACGAGGTCGACGTCGTAGTCGTCGAGCAAAGAAAGCAGTCGGTCTTCGTCGTGAGCACCCTTCTCGTCGCCCACGTCGTGAAAGGGGATTCCGTGGCGCTCTGCGAGCGGTCTGAGGTCGTCGTGATTCCCGATGACGACGCCGATTTCGGCTCCGAGGTCACGCCGCGCGTCGAGGAGGTGGCGGAGGCAGTGTGATTCTTTCGTGACGAGGACGGCTATCTGTCGGGTGTCGCGCTCCGCCGGGAATCGCACCTGTACGTCCACGCCCAAATCGTCGCCCAGGGTGGCGAGGTCACGTCGGAGATGATGTTGACCTACCGACATCTCGCTCGTATCGACGTGCATGGTCATCCGGAAGATGCCGTCACGAACCGCTTGCTCGATGTCCTCGATGTTACAGTCACGTTCGAACAGGAGGGTCGTGATGCGGGCGACGAGTCCGGTATCGTCGCCGCCGACGACGGTTATCTCCGTCAACTCGTGTGGATTCATCGTCTCACCTGCGGGATAGCAGAAACCATCGTTGAAGCGCAGGGTGCAACTGGGGAGTACATAAACATTCACCTCGGTGCGATTTTTCCATCGGAGCCTGTCGCGTTCAGGCAGTGCCTGACGCCGGGGCGAACCTGGTCTCTCCGGTCGGCGAAGCGGTTCGATCGTCGCTTCGCCGACCGGGTTACACGAATGTGTACATCGAACTCATTCCAAAAGAGCTTTTGAGCACGGACGCGCAAGAGCAGGTGATGACTGCCTACACCGCGACGGTGACCGTTCGGCTGAAACGAGGTGTCCTCGACCCCGAGGCCGAGACGACGCGACGGGCGCTGGAACGACTCGGCTTCGAACTGGAGTCGCTCCGGTCGGCGGACGAGTTCGAAATCGACCTCGACGCGGAATCGCCAGCGGAGGCCGAAGACCGCGTCGGGGAGATGGCCGACCGCCTGCTCGCCAATCCAACGATTCACGACTACACGGTGGCTATCGAGGAACGATGACGGTCGCTATCGTCGAGTTCGGTGGAAGCAACTGCGACCGCGACACGGAGCGCGCGCTCTCGCACCTCGATATCGAGGCCGAAATCGTTTGGCACGAAGACGGTCTCCCCGAGGAGACGACCGGCGTGATTCTCCCCGGTGGGTTCTCCTACGGGGACTACCTCAGGGCGGGAGCCATCGCCGCGAACTCGCCGATAATGGGCGAGGTGCGCGAGGCCGCCGAGTCGGGCGTTCCCGTCCTCGGCGTCTGCAACGGGGCGCAAATCGGCTGCGAGTCGGGGCTGACCCTCGGCGCGTTCACGACCAATCGGAGCGCGCGGTTCCAGTGTGAACACGTCTACCTGCGCGTCGAGAACGCCGACACGCCGTGGACTGCGGCCTACGACGAAGGCCAAGTCATCGAGGTACCCATCGCACACGGCGAGGGTCGATTCGAGATTACGGACGAACTGTACGAGGAACTCGAGACGGACGGGCGAATCCTCTTTCGCTACTGCGACGAGGACGGAAACGTCACCGACGACGCGAATCCGAACGGGTCGAAAGGGAGCGTCGCCGGAATCGTCGGCGAGTCGGACACCGTGGCGGTCATGATGCCCCACCCCGAGCGAGCGACGCTGCCGGACATCGGCGGCACGGACGGCGAAGGCGTCCTGTACGCCTTCGGCTGAATCGAACCCTGGCCGTTCTCTCCGACGGCGCTCTTCTCGACGTTCGGACGGCGACGCCGTCCATCGCTCGATCCCTGTTCCCTATCGACTGGACGAGAAGACGCGTCTGAGTCGCGGGAGTTCGCGTGCTATCGCACGTCGCTTCAACAGACAGAAGCCAGTGAAGATGACGAGGAATCCGACCGCGGTGAGCGGCGTCACGGGTTCGCCCAGGAATGCGAGACCGGAAATCGCGGCGAAGACGGGGGCGACGTAGGAGACGAGGTTGATTTCGATCGGCCCCAGTCGTTCGAGCAGGTCGAAGTAGACGAGAAAACCGAGCGCGCTGGCGACGATGGAGAGATAGACCAGCGCGGCCAGTGCTTCGGGCGTCCATCGGATCGCCGCGAACGATTCGCTGGGTCTGGCGACGCTCATGGCGTGCATCATCAGCGCGCCGAGGAGCATCGACCACGCTTCCATCGTCTCGATGGGGAGTTCGGCGTCGATTCGCCTGGTGAGCACGCTCCCGAGGGCGAAAGAGAGCGCCGCCGCGAGCACGAGCACTTTCCCGACGAAATCCGCGGCGAGCAGGTTGTTCGAGTCCGGTTGGCTCAGCACCGCGACGCCGACCAGTCCGAGCAAGAGCCCCACGATGCCGGCGGGTTCCAGACGCTCGCTGGGGAGGAGAACGCGAGCGAATCCGGTGGTGAGGATGGGGCTGAAACTGACGATGACGGCGGCGACGGCGCTCGTCGTCTCCATCTCGCCGACGAACAGCAGGGCGTGGTAGCCCGCGATCATCAACGCGCCGCCGACGAGGACGAGTCGCCACTCGCCGCCGGTACGGGGTCGCCAGCGGTCGGTGACGTAGACGGCGTAGGCCAGCATCAACACGCCCGCTACGTCGTAGCGGATTGCCGCGAACAATACCGGGGGGAAGTACGCCAACCCTGCCTTGATGGCCATGAACGCAGACCCCCACGCCGCGGCGAGAAGGACGAACAACACCGCATTTCGATATCCAGTCACTGTCTGCCATCCACGTCGAACGAGGGAGTAGCTTTCGAAATCCACCGTCGAATGCCGGATTCGAAAACGCACTCGGCGGGACCCAGAATCGCCCTTGAACCGGTGTAGAAACCCCCAGACAGATTTATTATTTATTGCATATATGTAGTAGACGAACCGCCGCGAAAACGGTGGTTCATGGGTGATACCGGGCTGGCATCCCGCAACCACTGCTTTCGGCGAGGGATAGCCGGAGTCGGATGCTGTCTACCACGCGTCAGTCTACCAGCGTCGCGTTTCGAGCGGGGTGTTCGACGTTCCCGGGGTATCACAGCGATGTCTACGGTACCTCCGACGCGCGACGCTGGTCACGGACCGCTCGAAGCACGTCCTGTCGTGCGATGATTCCGTTGAGCGTGTCGCCTTCCAGCACGGGCAGGCGGTTGATGTCGTTTTCGGCGTCGGCCAGCAAATCGAGGATGTGGTCTAAATCGTCGTCCGGCGTGACGGTCACGACGTCTTCGGTCATGATTTCGCTGATTGGCTTTCGCGCGCTCTTCGCGAGGTCGATTCCGGCGTCGAGTTCGTCCCACGAGAGGTCGATGGCGTACTCGAGACTCTCGAGGAACGGCGGGAATCCGACCGGAATCCACAGCGTTCGGTCGCTCGGCTGGAACATGTGGACGAGGTCGTGTTGTGTGACGATTCCGACGAGTCGACCGTCCTCGGTGACGGGGAACCCGTTGAACTCCACGCGGGCGAGGCGGGTTAGCACGTCGCCGATTTCGTCGTCCGGTGCGACGGTCTCTACGTCGGTCGTCATCAGGTCACGGGCCGTTATCGTCATACCTGACTGGTGGGAGGGTGGCGGTGTAAACCTTATTACGCGGCGCTCGTTTTCGTGCCGTGGGCACCGTTCGAGAACGGAACCGTTTTCTCACGCCATGGCTGGTTCGCAACTACCGCCGGAGAACGGGCAGAGAGTCTATGCGTCGGGAAGCGGTTCGTAGTCGGGACCGACACAGAGTTCCAGCGCACGCGGCATCACGCCGAGCGTCTGGTCTGTCCACTCACCCATCTCGCCGTCGAGGCTGAACTCGACGGGGTCGTCACGCTCCACGCGAACGTCGAGCGTGGGCGTCTGGAGTCGGGTCACGTGCTCGGTTTCTTCCCCGAACAACCGATGGATCGTGGCCTCGCCGACGAGATTCGTGGTGGGCATCTGCTCGATGATGGTCACGTCGAGACGTCCGTCTTCCATGTTCGCCTGCGTGCGACCTTTCACCGGGAATCGTCGCCCGTTACCGACGAGCACGAAGACGGCCTCGCCGGACCAGGACACCTCGCCCTCGGTCGATGCTTCCACGGTGAGCGGGACGCCCTCGAAATCCGTCATCAGGCGGAGCGTGTTCACGACGTAGGCGAGCACGCCGAATCGTTCTTTCTGCTCGGAGTCGGTCTCGCTGCTGGCGTCCGCAGTCAGCCCCGCGACACAGGAGTTGACGAATATCCGCTCGTTCGTCGTTCCGAGGTCGATTCGCCTCCGCTCGCCGGTTTCGAGCAGTTCGAACGCCTGTTCGATGCCCGTCACGCCGACGTTACCGGCGAAGTTGTTCCCGGTGCCGGTCGGGACGACGCCGAACGTCACGGAGTCCAGGGCGTCTGCCGCCACGAGTCCTCGAACGACTTCGTTTATCGTCCCGTCGCCACCCGCCGCGGCCACCGTCGAGACGCCGCTCTCGGCGGCGTGTCGAGCGAGCTCGATGGCGTGGCCCTCCTCGCGCGATTCGAGCACGGTAAAATCGTGGTCTCCAGCGAGGTTCCGAACCTGCTCGGCGTTGTCTTCGTTTCCGCTGACGGGGTTTGAGACGACGACACGGTCGTACTCAATGTCGTCTGTCGCCGCGAGGTCGCCCGAGAGTCCGGCCTCGTCGGCATTCATGTGATAATTTTTCGGCGGAAAAACCAAAGTTCTGACGGCCTCATGTTCGAACGTGTTCAGCATCGACCTTCATACGCACACTCGATTCTTTCACGGGCGCGAGCGGGCAGCCGAACTGTTCGACCCAGTCGGCGTCCGTCTGCTCGCGCTCGCCGCACGCTACCGGAATCTCGACGGAATCGCGCTGACGAACCACGACTACTATCGCCTGCTCTCCAGTAGTGCGGTTCGAACGATTCCGGGTATCGAAGTGTCGACGACGAAAGGCCACGTCCTCGTCGTCGGTCCCGACCCACCGACCCGAACCGAACCGGGAACCCTCACGCCGGAGGAGACGGTCGAACTCGCCCACGACCGCGACTGTGCGGCCATCGTCGCCCACCCCTACCGGAACAGCACGGTCCGCGAGGTGGACGCGGACTTCGATGCCATCGAAGTGAACGGCAAACATCCACGAACCGAAGAGTGGGTGCAAACGTTGGCAGAGCGCCACGACCTCCCGCTGGTCGGCGGGAGCGACGCCCACTACCCGGTCGAGGTGGGTCGCGCGTACACGGCCGTAGACGCGGACGTGCTCACCCCCGAGAGCGTCGTCGACGCGATTCGGAACGGCCGCGTCGAACCGCGAGTTCGACGCGGAACCCTCGACCAGAGCGTTCGCCGTCTCTACCGAAAAGTCCACGAAGGGAAGGACAATCTTCACCGTCCGGCGGACGAATCGCCGGGCGTCGGAGAACCGCCCCAGGCAGAGGAGTGACGGTGTCTCCGGGGACGACCTACCCGAGTCGCTCGTCTAAGATGAGTCGAGTCTTCGTGCTCACTACTTCTTCCAGTTCTCGTGCGCGGGTGATGAGTTGATTCACCCCCTGCGTGTCGGCGGCGTCCACGACAAGGACGATGTCGTCTTCACCGCTGACCTGCCAGACGAAGTCGACCTGTTCCCAGTCCGCGAGGCGGTCGGACATCCGCGTGGTATCGACGGCGACGTCCACGCCGATTTCTATCATCGCTTTTACGTTTCCTGTGCGCGTCGCGACCGTGAACCGCTCGATGACGCCGTCGTCGGTCATTCGCTCGACCCGATTTCGTACCGTTCCTTCGGACGTGCCGACCTCGTCCGCGATTTCCGTGTACGGTGTGCGGGCGTCTCGTCGCAGGAGGTTCAGGATTTGACGGTCGAGTGCGTCCATGGAGGTTTGCACCTAGTGTGGCCCGCTACTTGATGATTACGAATATCGTAACAATGCTTCGAAAGCAAGGTTTATAGGGGGCGGTTACATATGAATCTCGTAATGCCGGGTGCCTACGTCGCGCTGGAGGGCGGCCATGTGGTCGAAGCACGTGGTCGTGCTCCGGGAACGGCTTGCGGGGAACTGGTCTTTACAACAGCGTACACGGGATACGAGGAGAGTCTCACCGACCCCTCTTACGAGGAGCAGGTGCTCACCTTCTCGTATCCGCTCATCGGGAACTACGGCGTCCGCGAGGAACGGTTCGAGAGCGACCGAGTTCATCCGCGCGCCGTCGTCGCGCGCGAGTTGACCGACGACGTGGCGGAGTGGCTCGAAGCAGAGGGCGTTCCTGCGGTCGACCACCTCGACACGCGCGACCTCGTCGGTGGGATTCGAGAAGAAGGTGCGATGAAGTGCGGTATCGCGGTCGGTGACGACGCCACGCCCGAGGACGCGCTCGCCGAACTGGAAGCCTGTCCGGGCATGAGCGACCACCACGACATCGGCGCGCAGGTCAGCGTCGAGGAGCGAGAGATTCACCTCGGCGAGGGTGAGGTCGAGAAGACCGTCGCACTCGTCGACTGTGGCGCGAAAGGGAGCATCATCGACTCGCTCGTCGAGCGCGGGGCAGACGTCCACGTGCTCCCGTACGACGCGACCGCCGCCGACGTAGACAAGGTCGACCCCGACGTGCTGTTCGTTTCGAACGGCCCGGGCGACCCTGCGAACTTCGAAGCGGCACAGGAACTGGTCGAAACCTACGTCGGCGAACTCCCGCTCGCCGGCATCTGTCTCGGCCAACAGATTATCGCCCGCGCACTCGGCGGCACGACCGAGAAGATGGACTTCGGTCACCGCGGCGTCAACCAGCCAGTTCGCGACGTGGCGTCTAACAAGGTCGTGATGACCACCCAGAACCACGGCTACACCGTCGCCGACCCCGGCAACCTCGAAGTCACGCAGATCAACGTCAACGACGACACGCCGGAAGGGCTAGAGAACGACGAACTCGACGTCATCACCCGCCAGTACCACCCCGAAGCCAACCCTGGCCCACACGACACCCTCGATTTCTTCGACGACGTGCTTTCGATGGCACCCCGAAAGCGACTCGTCGCGGCCGACTGACCGTCGACTCCGGTTATCCACAGCGACCTACTCGTCGAGTTCGATCTCTTGTTCACCGGGAACCTGCCAATCGAGTTCCACCACCCCCCGAGCAGTCCCGCGCAGGCCGTCTCGACTGACGACTTCGAAGGTTCGATTTCTCGCGTCCGGCGTGAACGGCGCGGCGACCATCAGGCGGGCGACGTCGGCACGAGGAACTCGTCCCCTGACGGTCGCGCCACCCTCGCCAACCACCACATCGCCAGTCGCGGGTGCGTTGGTCAATCCGCCGGGTCGGACGATGGTGTGGGTCAGGTGGGACGTTCGGAGCACCGCCTCGGCGTGATTTTTCGCGTTCAGGATACGCCAGATGAGCGCGCGAAACGGCGCGGGCATTCCCTCGCGGGAGTCGCCGACGCCGATGGAACTCTCCAAGACGAAGTGGTCGACGTCGCCGGCGACGGCGGCGTTGACGAGATTCTCGACGCCCGCGCCGTCGACGAGTTCGCTGTCGAGGACGACTCCCAGTCCGGGTTTCGTGCCGACAGTACAGAGGACGGCGTCGCAGTCCGCGACTGCGTGAGAGGCATCCGCCGGGTCGAGCAAGTCGCCGACGAACACTTCGCTCGCACCGCGTGCGGAGAGTTCACGCTCCTTTTCGGCAGAGCGCGTTATCGCCCTGACGTGAAGGTCGGTGTCTTGGAGTCGCCGCAAGATTTCACGTCCCGTCCCCCCACTGGCCCCAGCGACGAGGACTCGCTGAATGTCGATATCCATGTTCGGGGAACGAACGGCCGGAACGGGCAAAGGTCTCGTGGCCAACGAGGGTCGAACGCTCCGCCGTTCGAACGGGTAGTACGAACCCGCCGCGTCGGGAGCGCACCACTGGAGCCACCCACAAGATTGTCTATCTCGAATATTTCGTGATAAAAAAAGAACCGCTCCGTCGTGTGTAGCATATGAGCAAACCGGTCGTCGAAAGTAGAAACCCCATCACGTACACCGAAGTCCACGCTAGTGTTCTCGGTGCCGTCGTCGGCGTGCTGGTGGGCTACGCGAGCGCGCACGGCTTTCGGAGCGTCGCCGTGGGTGTCGTGTTCGTCATCATCGCACTCGGCATCGGCGTTCGCGGTGCGGTTCCGATGGCCCAGCGAACCCTCCGGCGTGAACCGTGGTACGGGCTAGCGGCGTTTCTCCTCGGTAGCGTGGTCGGGACGATGGTTTGAGTCTGACGACGTCACCGTGACACGCGGTGTGGCGATGTGCCGTGGTTGCGAAGTGACGCGTGACGTGGAAGTCGGGGTCGAATCGAGGCCGTACCGCCCACACCCCACCCCCGCACCGTGGAGAACCGCCAACACGCAGGCGGTGAGCAAGTTTTTGGCACTGGGTCGCTTCGGTTCCCGTATGAACGTTTCAATCGACGCGGTGCGCGTCGCCGCGACCGGAGACGGCCCCCTCCCCGTGGTCGTGCTCGCGCCGGACGACGGCGACGACGTCCTTCCCATCTTCATCCGATTCGAGGAGGGCATCAGCATCGCTCGTGGGATGGAAGCCGAGGACATCGGACGACCGCTCACGCACGACCTCCTGCTGGACGTCGTCGAAGAACTCGGCGGGCGCATCGAGCGCGTCGTCGTCAGTGAACTGCAGGACAACACCTACATCGCCGACCTGCACATCCAGACCCCGCGCGGCCACGAGGTCGTCGACGCCCGCCCCAGCGACTCGCTGGCGCTCGCCTCGCGCACCAACGCACCGATAGAAGTCGCGGACGAGGTGTTCGAACACGGCCACCAGGAGCGTGCGCAGTTCGACGAACTGCAGGACATCCGAGAAGTCGCCCAGATCGGACCATGAGCGACGTGTTAGACGACCTCTTCGCCACCATTGAGGCCCGAAAGGAGACGCTCCCCGAAGACTCCTACACCGCCTCGCTTTTCACCCACGAGAAAGGCGAGAACGCAGTCCTCGAAAAGCTAGGCGAGGAGACGACGGAACTCGTGTTGGCCGCGAAAGACGACGACCACGAGGAGATAGCCCACGAGAGCGCCGACATCGTCTACCACCTCCTCGTCCTGCTGGCGATGAAAGACATGGACCTGGACGACTTACACGCGGAACTGGCTCGGCGGCGCTAGGTCGAGTCACCGTTTCGTGGATTCTACCGGCGATTCGTCCGCGACGACCGAGCGTCGTCGTGAGAACCTGCGAACCGGACGACGCCCGCTGACGACGACTTTAAACCCACTTCACGAGAATCCACGCCCATGCAAACGCACATCGTTCCGGTCGGCTTCGACTACGACCGGCTCATCGCGCCGCTCGTGCGCGACCAACTCGACGTCGACCGCGTCATCCTGCTGGAAGGTGCGGTCGGCAGCGAGGCCAACGTCGAGTACTCTCGCAATCTCTCTCGCAAACTCGGGAAGGACTTCGAGAACCTGCTGGGTGCCGAGACGGAACGCGTCGTCATCGAGGACGTCTACGATTACGACGCCGCGTTCGAACAGGCCTACGACCGCATCAACGCCGAACTCGACGCTGGCGGCGAGGTGTGGGTGAACGTCAGCGCGATGCCCCGCACGGTCAGTTTCGCCTTCGCGACGGCGGCCCACTCCATCATGGTCGAGCGACAGGCCGACCGCGAGAAGATACACACCTACTACACCGCCCCGGAGAAGTACCTCGAAACCGAACTCGCCGAGGAACTGCACAAACAGATGGATTTGCTCGGGTCCGTGCTCGACGGCGACGTCGACGAAGCGAGAATCGAAGCCCACATAGAGAGCGCGAGCGATCTGCTCTCGGAGTTCGACGAGCGCGGGACGACCATCGGCGCGAAAGAGATAGACGGGAGACACATCGTAGAGCTTCCGGTCGCATCCTTCTCCAACGTTAAACCGTTCGAGGAACTCATCCTCTTCACGCTGGGCGAACACGGCGAGTTCGAGAGCGTGAGCGAACTCGCACAGGCGCTGGCCCGCGACCTGAACGAGGAGTACACCGACAGCTTTCGGTCGAAGGTCATCTACAACGTCGACCGCCTGGGACCGGGCGGAAAAGGATACGTAGAGCAGGAAGAACATGGGAAATCCTATCGGACGCGGCTCTCACGAATCGGAGAGCTGTGGGTTCGAGCGCACGCGAACGGGGAGTAAGACGGCGGACGGTCACCGACGGTCACCGACGGTTCCCGACTTCCAACTTCTTCACCCGCGTCGAGAGGGCGAGAAACGTCGCCAGCAGGGTGAGTGTCACGGCTCCCGCCGCCGCAATTTCGTGTGCTGGCGTCGGGTGGCTGTACCCGAGTGCCAGCGCCTCCTGTCCGGGAAGGGCAGTGTGGTGGGGCGTGCCGACGAGGGGGACGAAGTAGTCCACGAGGTCGTTTACCCCGTACCAGAGGACGGCGACGAACACCGCTCCGACCGGAAAATCGCTGTATCGGTGGATGAGAAACGCCTCCACAACCATGGCGAGGTGGCTGCCGAACAGGAACGCGTACATCGGCCAGCCGACCCCGATGAACCCCGAGAAGAAGGTGGCCAGCACGTACGGCGTCCACGCGCCGAGTTTGATACAGCCGAAGAAGGCCAGCGCGTTCACCCACTCTCGATTCCGCCCGAGTTTCCACAGGCCGAGCGAGAGCGCGATGAACAGCGTCGCAACCGGGCTATCCGGCACGAACGCCCACATCACGGGGGGTTCGACCGCGAACTGCCACGTTATCAGCGGGTCCGAGAGCGGCAGCGGGTGAAAACCGTAGTACCAGAAACCGAACGCGGTGCCGACGAGGTTGATGGCGACGATGGGCCACGCCATCCGCAGGCCGAAATCCTCCAGCCACGGCGGAAGCGGCGCGACGTACCACGGAAGGTCTTCGCGGGGCGGGAGGTCGGTCATACTCGCGGCCAACGAATGGTCGGGGCAAAGAGGCTTCGATACGTTTCACGCGACGGG
This sequence comes from Haladaptatus ordinarius, assembly GCF_054177595.1. Classification (NCBI taxonomy): domain Archaea; kingdom Methanobacteriati; phylum Methanobacteriota; class Halobacteria; order Halobacteriales; family Haladaptataceae; genus Haladaptatus; species Haladaptatus ordinarius. Next base: position 54,348 of record NZ_JBPEHH010000015.1, read on the forward strand.
ACTCTCCGCGCGTTCTCAACTCGGCTCGAACCGTCGAGCGGATCATCGAAAGAAACGCCGATTCTCGTTCCGCAATCGGTACGCCTTAAGTCTCGGGTTCGGTAGAGACCACCATGGCCGAGCCAACGGACATCGAGGAACTGAAACGCGGAACGGAACTGGTCAAGCGCGGCTTCGCCCGGATGCAGAAAGGCGGCGTCATCATGGACGTGGTGAACCCCGAACAGGCCCGAATTGCGGAGGACGCGGGCGCAGTCGCGGTGATGGCACTCGAAGCCGTCCCAGCTGACATCCGAAAACGTGGCGGCGTGGCGCGGATGGCCGACCCCGCCGACGTCGAAGAGATAATCGACGAAGTCTCGATTCCCGTGATGGGCAAGGCGCGAATCGGGCACACGACGGAAGCCCAGATTCTCGAATCCATCGGGGTGGACATGATAGACGAGTCCGAGGTGCTCACACCGGCGGACGAGACGTATCACATCGACAAACGCGAGTTCACGTCGCCGTTCGTCTGTGGTGCGCGCGACCTCGGCGAGGCCCTGCGTCGAATCAACGAGGGCGCGGCGATGATTCGCACGAAAGGCGAGGCGGGTACGGGCGACGTGAACCAGGCCGTCCACCACCAGCGAACCATCAAGGGTGCGATTCGAGAACTCGCGGGCAAGACACACGAGGAACGCGAGATGCTCGCCCGTGAACTCGAAGCGCCCGCCGAACTCGTCCACGAGACCACAGAGGCGGGGCGGCTCCCCGTCGTGAACTTCGCAGCAGGCGGCATCGCGACGCCCGCCGACGCCGCGCTCATGATGCACCACGGCTGTGACGGCATCTTCGTCGGCTCCGGCATCTTCGGCGCGGAGAGTCCGAAGGTGATGGCCAACGCCATCGTCGAGGCGACGAACAACTGGGACGACCCCGAGCGCCTCGCCGACATCAGCAAGGACATCGGCGCGGGCATGAAAGGCGAGGCCAACGTGGACCTCCCGGACGAAGAGAAGATGCAGGGTCGCGGAAACTGAGGAGTTCGAGCGGTTGTCGTCGCCGTCCCGTCGTGGAACGGCGACGACCGTAAAGGTCGGCGGGTCCGATATCGACGGAGTGCCGGCGACGAAGTATCGTTACTCGAAGTCGCGGCGCATGGCGATTTCGAACCACGGGCAGAGTCGCAGTTGGCGGTACCACCTGGGATGCTCGTACAGGCGCTCGTAGGGCACCCACATCAGGCCCGCAACCTCCTCTTCGTCCGGGTCGAGCGTGGTGTCGTGCAGGGTGAGCTTCAACACGGCACAGACCTCGTGTTCGACGCCCTCACGGGCGTAGTAGCGCTTGTACTCGAATCGGTCGGTTACACGCAAGTCGTCGTACTGGTCGGGCGAGACGCCGAGTTCGTCGTCGAGTCGCTGGCGGGTCGCCTCCTCCTGGGACTGACCAGGGTCGGGGTGGGACGCCACGGTGCCGTCCCAGTAGGTGTCCCAGAGTCGCTTGGTCGGTGCGCGCTGTGCGAGAAGGATGTTGTCGTCCTCGTCGAAGACGAGCGACGTGAACGCGCGGTGGCGGATGCCGTCGCCCATGTGCGCGTCGAGTCGGTTGACTATGTCCAGTTCGTTGTCGTCGCCGTCGACGGCGACGACCGACTGGCGGGCGTTCTTGTGAGGTTCGTCGGACCCCTCCGAGAGTCCGGACGAGTCGATGGCGTTGTCAGTGCTCATGGTGTTACAGAGAACCATCCGTTTCAAACGTTCTTCGGAAATCGTCCGCGAGCACGAAGGGGAACCGGAGACGCGAACGAGGGGCACAGACACGAATCTCGACCGCCGGACCCGAACGCGAGTCGCGCCATTTACCTTCTCGCGGGTTCGAGTTCGAGGCGATGACCGACGCCGACACTGCCGGCGAGGACTACTCCGGGTTGCTCGGTGCGTTTCGCTACAGTTTCCGTACGTCCGAGTCGTCGATTTTCCGCCTGTACGTCGTTGTCAGTTTCCTCCTCGGTGCCGTTCTCGGCTTCGTCCTCGTGTTGGCACTGATTCAGTGGTTCGTCGGGACACTCGGGCAGTCGGCGCTGGTGACCACCTCGAACGCCTTCCTCGGCGTCGTCGCTATCTTCGTCCTCGGGCCGTTGTTCGCGCCCGTCCTGTTCGTCGCACGCCGCCACCGCCGCGACGAGACCACCGGCTCCGCGTACGACACCCTGCTCGCCGTCGCGGGGTTCGTCTTCGTCGTTTCGCTGTACGTCGGGCTCGTCATCTCCGTCCCGCCGCAGTTTCAGTCCGCGAACGTGGGCGCAGTCGGCAGTTTCCTCTACTCACTCCCGCAGTCGTACGGCCTCGTCCCCCCGATTCTGGCCGCACTCCTCATCTTCGCCCTCCACCGCCTCGTCCGGTAGCTACTCGGGCGAGAGGACGACGCGGGAAAGAGCGCGATTCGACGACGTGACCCGGAAGAACGCAATCCGGAAAAGGCCCCACGACCTACGTCTGCCCATGACCGAGAAGACGAGCACGTTCCTCGTCACCCACGCCGAAGACGAGTCGGCGGTGCTGAAAGACGTTCACGACGGGCAAGTACACACACTCTCGACCAATCCCGGCGTCGAAACCCACGACGCCATCGCCGCCACGGTCGCTCCCGAACCGCCGATGGAGGTGACGTGGGAGGTCGTAAACGTCGAGGACCATCGCCCCCTCTCGATCGAAGCGAGCGACGAACCCCCGACGATCCAGGAGCGCGACATCGCAGCGGAACAGGACGTAGGCGACCTCGACCGAACCGAACGCGCGGGAATCGGCGAGATTCATGTCCTCTCGGTGCCGCCGGAGGAGACCGCAGACGCCGTGAGCGACGTGCTCGACGACGAAGGAACGCTCTCACGTGCGGCCCGACTCGGCGTGAACCGGGTCGAAGTGCGCTCGGAAGACGGCGTGGTGAGCGTTCGATATCTCCCCTGAAGTCGTCAGGTAGCCCCGCTGACCCCCAGAATCGCACCACAGTGCGGGCAGTCCCAGACGGTCTTTTTCGCGCGGAGGAACGCGCCAGCAGACGCGTCGCTTTTCACCAGTTCGTCGACTGCTTTGCCACAATCAGGACAGTGGGACACGACGGCAAGCGGTCAGCGGAGCAATAAAATCGTTCGGGAACACGCTCGAACCCGGGCGCTTTTCCCGTATTCACGAGTACCCCCACCCATGGCAACGCAACCGCACCTGCTCGTGGACGAGGGAGACCTGAACGACGTCGCGCTGATTCCCGGCGACCCGGGCCGCGTCGACCGAATCGCGGCACAGTGCGATTCGTCCGAGGTCGTCTCCGAGAACCGCGAGTACAAGGTCGTCAACGCCGAGTACGAGGGCGTTCCCCTGACTATCTGTTCGACCGGTATCGGCTGTCCCTCCGCGACCATCGCCATCGAGGAAATGGAGGCCGTCGGCGTCGAGACCGTGATTCGCGTCGGCACGACGGGGGCACTCCAAGAGGACATCGAAATCGGCGACATGGTCGTCGCCACGGGGGCGGCGAAAGACGAGGGGACGACCCGACGCTACGAGAAAGACACCTATCCGGCAGTGCCCGACTACGACGTCCTCTCCGCACTGGTCGATTCGTCGGAGGCGAACGACGAAGACGTCCACGTCGGCCCGATTGCGAGCGACGACGCCTTCTACGCCGAAACCGACGAGTACGTCACCGACTGGGAGGAAGCGAACATCCTCTCGGTCGAGATGGAAGCCGCCGCGGTCTTCTCCATCGCTCGCCGAAAGGGGATGCGGTCGGGGGCCATCTGTACCGTGGACGGCAATCTCGTGAAGGGAACGCAGAAAGGCACCGACACCGAGGACGACGAACTCCCCGAGAAGGCGAGGAACAACGTCGAGCGCGCGATTCGCATCTCGCTCGACGCGGTCGTCGCACTCTCCCGGTAACAGAACGCATTTATTCTGGAATCACGCAGTTTGCCCTATGTTCGACGACCTGCGGATGCGGTACCACGCGGCGTTACGCCGTATCCGCCGGTTCGAGCGGCGCGAGGTTCGACAGTTCACGCGGTGGATCGAGCACACGCGAAATCTGACCCGCCTCACGATACTGGTAGTCGCGCCCCTCATCATCGCCGCCATCACGTGGATTTCGAACACGCTGGAACTCGTGTCGTTCCTGCTGTGGCCGCCGCTCGCCTCAGGGACGTACACCCTCTTCGCCGACCCGGAGGGGAAGTACGCCTCACCGACGAAGTTCGTCGTGGGGATGACCGCCGGTGCGCTCAGCGGCTGGGTCGCACTGGAGCTTTCCGCTCGGTACCTGTATCACGTCCAGTCGGGCCAGATGACGATTCACGCGGGCGGTGCCGCACTCGGCATCTTCTTGACAGTGCTGGTGACGTGGTCGCTCGACGTGGAACAACCGACGGCGTTCTCGACGGCGCTGCTCGTCGTCATGTTCCCGTTCACCGACGGAAGCGGATTCTTCGCGGGACTCGTCTACGTCCTCGGTATCGCCGTCTCCAGCAGTATCGTCGCCGGCGTGTTCGTCCTCTGGCGGCGGGAGTTCTACGAACGAAGGGCGCGCTACCTCTATCGCTCGACGAAGGGCGACGACCACGTGCTCGTCCCTATGCGCGGAGACGACGCCGAAGCGGCGGCGATGTTCGGCGCGAAACTGGCGGCGGCCCACGACGCTGGGAAGGTCGTCTTGCTCGACATCGTGGACGACACCGCCATCGAAGCCGCCGAGGAGACGAGGGGGGACTCCAGTACGAATCAGAAACTGGTCGACGCGGAGGCCGCCGACCTCGCGTCGGAAGAGGAAGTCGCAGAGGCAAAGGCCGCCGACGAAGCCGCGGAACGACTCGAAACCCAGGCCCACCGGATTCGAACACGGATGGGCGTCCCCTGTGAGGTCGTCGTGACCGGCGACGGGAAGACGTCCGCCAACACCGTGTTGAAGACCGCCCGCGAGGTGAACTGTGACCTCATCGTCACGCCCTACGAGGAGAAACACGGGGGGCTCTCGCCGTTCGTCAGGGGTCTCTTTCGGGGGCGGATAGACGCCATCGTGTACCGACCGGGGCCCGACAACGACAGTCGGTGGCGCTGGAAGCGCGTCCTCGTTCCCGTCCGACGGGCGAGCAACACGGCCCACACGATGATCGACTTCGCGCGGCGACTGGTCGGGCGCTCGGGGTCGGTGAGCGTCTGTACGTGTATCGACCGCGAGACGGAGCGTCGAAGCACCGAATCGACCCTCGCCGACCTCGTCGAAGCCTTCTCCGGGTCGTTCGAGACGCGCGTCTCGCGGAGTAACATCGAGGATTTCCTCACCGCGAACGACGACCACTACGACCTCATCATCATCGGCGCGAGCACCGACCGAAGCGCCGCCTCGCGATTCATCTCGCCGCCCACGTTCGAGCGGATGCACGAAATCGACTGCGACATGGCGGTCGTCCATCGGGGGTAGTCCACGGAGCCACAATCGACTGGACGCGTCGTCCGACAGAAACGTCGTACCGGTACGACCGATACTGAAACGGCGTCTGCGTAGCGTGGGATCGACGGTGCCGACAGGAAAGAAAACCACTTCCCGGACCCGCCCGTCACGACAACTATGCAGTGGAAACTCTTCGCGGACCTCGCCGAGCTCGCCGGAGGCAAGGAAGTATCCGTGGACGCCGAACCGGGCGGTACGGTCGGCGACGCTCTCGACGCCCTCCTCGACCCGCGCCCGGAACTCGAAAACCGAGTTCGCGGCGAGGACGGGCAGCTCCGCGACCACATCAACGTCCTCCGAAACGGGACGAACATCTTCACCGAGGACGGCCTGCAGACGGAACTCGAAGAGGGCGACGAACTCGCTCTCTTCCCACCCGTGAGCGGCGGTTGAGACGTAACCGGCCGACGAACGACGACGGCTCTCCGCCCGCGAACCCGACTGTCGCCGACGGGACTGTCGTCGGAGTACGGCTGCTTTCCCCTTCATGCAGAAGGGCGGCCTCCATTCGGACCGGTGCGTAGAACGAGAACAGCGATGAATGACAAGCGAACGCTAAACGAACTCCTTCCGCGAGGTGAGAACGAAGAGCGACTGTCGCTCAGCGAGCGTCTGAGCCAGTGGTTTCTCCTTCGGGGCGCGCGCACCTCGGTATCCGTGTTCTTGCTGGCCAGCGTCCTCGTCTTCATGCTCACGCTGTCGAGTATCCGACCGATAGATATGCGGACGCTCCTATCGGAGACGAACACGGTGCAATCGATGTTCAACACGCTTCTTTCCGGTATCATCCTGCTCGTCTCCATCGTCGTCTCCATCAACTCCATCGTCTTCTCCCAGGAGATAACCGACATCGAGAATCAACGCGAGCGTATCGACGCCTCGCTGCGGTATCGCGACCGCATCGAGGAGTTCATGGATTCGGACGTCAGCCCCGCCCGTCCGGCCGAGTTCCTGCGAGCGATACTCCACGTCATCAACCAGCAGACGACGGCACTGGCGAACATCGCAGCCAAGAGCGACGACGACGAGTTCCGCCGGGAGGCAGAGGCGTTCTCCGACTGGGTGACCGCCGACGCCGAGCGCACCGCGGAGACGCTGTCGAACGCCGAGTTCGGCACGTTCAGGGTGTTGCTCACGGGGCTCTACTACGACTACTCGCGCCATCTCAACGCCGCGCGACGGTTCAAGCGCAAGTACGGCCACAGTCTCGCCGACGACGAGCGAGAGGCGATAAACGACCTCGTCGACACGCTCAAGTTCTTCGCCACCGGCCGCGAGTACTTCAAATCGCTGTACTACAAGCGCGAACTCGCACGTCTCTCCAGTCGTCTGTTGTACGTCTCGTTGCCGACCATCGTGTTCTCCTCGTACGTCTTGCTCGCCCTCGATACGAACATCTTCCCCGAGACGTCGGCGTTCGGCGTCTCGCCGCTGTTGTTGTTCGTCAGCATCTCGTACACCGTCGCGCTCGCACCGTACATCATCCTGACCTCGTACGTCATCCGGGCAGTGACCGTGACGCTCAACACGCTCGCTGCCGGGCCGTTCATCCTCCAACGGGGGGCGAAAATCGACGAGTTCGATTGGGGCGAGAACGCGGCAAGCGAGTGGAACGCCGCTCGACAGGAGGGTAGTCACTCGGGGGACTGAGAGGTCACTCGGCGGTGAGGTCGGCCCCGAGTACGAAATCTGGTTCGTCGGACACGTCGACTCGACAGTAGGCCGTGTCGGTGACGAATCGGGGCGTCTCGGGAATCAACACACGCGTCCGGTCGGCACCGCGCGCTGCGGCGTCGCGGGCGATCGCCGCGAACAGCGCTCGCGCGGCCTCGGCATCTGCCCACGCGCCGACGGCGTACTCGACCCACGTCTCCTCGTCGCCGTCGTCGGTCTCACGGTCGTACTCGCGGAGCGCACAGGAGAACCCGCGAGTGCCATCGCCCTGCATGACGAAGAGGTCGCCCTGGTCGGCGGTGCGCTGGAGGTCGTCGCGGGTGAGTTCCGAGAGCGCCCACGACTCCTCGAAGTCGAGCGCGAGACCGCGAAGGTGGGCACGGGCGTCACTCCCGGTCCAGTAGCGCCACGCCGCGTTCGCATCGTCGGTCACCGTCAGGCCCGACTCAGCGTTCGGATTCGGGTCGGGATGGGCCCACCGGAACTCCGTAATCGGGTCGTAGCCCACGGCCCGCGACTGGCCGAGTCCGGCGACGTTCCACGAAAACACCATGTTCCGTTGGACCGTCGCGCCCCGCTCGCGCGCCCAGTCGAACAACTCGTCGGTGATGAGGGTGCCGACACCCCGTCCTCGGAAGTCGGGGTTGACGCGCATCCCCTGTCCCCACGCCTCCCACTCCGAGAGCAAGACCACCTGTGCGATACCGGCGACGTCGTCTCCGGTGTCGGCGACGACGGTGTGCGTTCTCTCGCCCGCTATCCAGTCGTGGTAGACGTGCGGGATGTAATCGCTCCCGTCGCGGTCGGCCCACGTGTTCTCGGTAAACGCGGCGACGGCGTCGTAGTCGTCGTGGGTAGCCTCCCGGAGTTCGAGGTCGGTCACTCCCATGGCACCGACCGTTCGGAAATCTCGCCCGCGAGGGGGTCTCGCATCGTCGCCGCTGGGTCGTCGCTGTTCGCCAGCGACCACATCAGTTTCACCTTGGCAGTGCCGGGGAGCATGTCTTCTCCCTCCACGATGCCGGCGTCTAGCAGGTCGCGTCCGGTGTCGTAGACGCGGTCACAGACGCGCCCCTCGATGCACTGACTGGTCATGACGACGGTCGTCCCACCGTCGACCAGTTCCGCGATGCGGTCGACCCAGTCGGTGTGGACGTGACCGAGTCCAGTTCCTTCCAGGACGAGGCCAGCCTTCCCCTCGGCGAGGTCGAGCGCTTCGACGCCCATTCCGGGCGTGAACTTCAGCAGTTCGACCTCGCTCTCTACGTCGTCAGCGAGCGCGAGCGTCTGTGCGCCACGCTCGCTGTAATCGCGGTGGAAGGTCACCTCGCTCGTGTCGTAGTCGACTTCTCCCAGCGGCTCCGCACCGACGGTCTCGAAGGCGTCTCGACGCGACGTGTGGTTCTTGCGGACGCGCGTCCCGCGGTGGAGCGCACAGGTGTCGTCGCTCTCGGAGGCGTGCATGCAGACCAGCACCTCCGCACAGTCCGATTTCGCGGCTTCGACGGCACAGACCGCGTTCATCACGTTGTCGGAGGATGGACGGTCCGCAGACCGTTGGCTCCCCGTGAAGACGACGGGAACCGGCGTGTCGAGCATGAACGAGAGCGCGGCGGCGGTGAACTGCATCGTGTCGGTGCCGTGCATGACGACGACGCCGTCCGCCCCGTTCTCGATTTCGTTCGAAACCGCACGGGCGAGGTCCTGCCACACGTCGGGTGTCATGTTCTCCGAGAGGATGTTGGCGACGACTCGCCCTCGGTAGTTCGCCCGCCCCGCGAGGTCCGGCACCGCACGAAGCACGTCTTCTGCGTCGAACTGCGCGGTGACCGCACCGGTTCGGTAGTCGACGGTCGACGCGATGGTTCCCCCCGTGCTGATGAGCGAGATAGTCGGCAACTCCGGGTCGAACTCGACGATGGACGAGTCGCTCGTCTCACCTTCTTCGATGTCGTACACGGACGATTCGAGGACCTCTACGTCGGCGTCGTCGCGGTCGATGCCGACGTTGTACCCCCCTTCGAGTTTGACGACGAGGTTGCTCGCCGTCGTCGAGGGCAACAACACTCCCTCGTAGCGCTGGTCTGCCCGCTCGATGCGGACGCGGTCGCCTGGATTCATACGACGAGGTAACGCGGCGTTCGACTTGAATCCACTCGTTTCGGGGAAAGGCCCATTACCGCGGGGAGTCAACCGCAGTCCATGACCCAGCGAACCCAGACGCGCGAGGCGAGCGACGACGTCTCGGACGTGTTCGGCGATGCGAAGAGCGGAGAGCAGTCCGCACAGCGTGACGGGGTTCGCGGCCGCGCCAAACGGAGAGCGCTCGGTATCTTCTCGCCGCGCTACTTCCTGCTGGCGACCGTACTGCTGACCGTAGCGATGTTTCTCGGGGGAGTCGTTCCGTTCGTGAGCAAACTCACCAGTATCGTCGCACTGTTCGTCGCGTCGTTCGCGCTCGGCGCGCTGACGAGCGGTTCACGAATCCTCGAGACGGCGACTGGTGGGATGGTCGCTGCCGGACTCACGCTCCTCCTGGGGAACCTCACCCTGCTTGCTATCGGCGGGACGACCGCCGCCGCGGTCGGTCTCGGAACCGGCTTCCTCGTCGCAGGACTCGGGGCGTACTTCGGCGGTGACCTGCGCGACGGACTGACGCGCGAGCTCTGAGTCCCGACCGCTACGCTCGTAGACGGGGTGTGACTGCGACTCGGTGAGCGTCATCGCGACAACGACCAGCGGTCGTCCTCGCGTTCGACGATTCCGCGCTCGGCCATGCTCGAGAGTTGTTCTTCGACGACGTGTTCCGGGGCGCTGATCTCCCGACTCACCTCCGTTACCGTCTCGGCGTCCGCCACGAGGGCGGCCAGTATCTCGGCGCGAATGCGATTCGCACCGTCTCCGTCCACCGCGTCTCCGAGGGTGTCGAGGACGTTGGTTATCTGTCCGTGAACCCATCGCTGTGCGAGCGACAGTTCGCTCTTTAACTCCTCCAGACAGTGTAGCTCTTCGGCGAGTTCGGCGATGTCATGTACCTGAGTGTCGCTCACCTGCGTTTCGCTCGCTCGCTCGCTTTCGGCGTTCCCTCCCTCTGTTGCCCGCTCACGCATGTACTGCATGTCGAGCGAGAGATACTGGCAGGCGCTCACGTCGAGATTGGTGCTCGCTGGATAGGCGCTCTTCATGCCGAACTCGTAGGGAGAAACGTCGACTTCGAGTCGGAGATTCCGGGCGATGTGGAAGTATTTGCGGCGCTGGTCGTCGGTCCGACTCTCGACCAACCCTGCTTCTTCTAGCTTCCGAAGGTGGTCGATGACCGCCTTCGGACTGACGCCGAGATACTCGCTAATCTCCGTGACGTAGCAGGGTTTGTGCGAGAGGAGACGCAGAATACGTCTGCGGTTTTCATTCCCGAGGATATCGAGCAGCGCAGCGGAGTCCATTCACGTCAACAACTTGGTAACGCGAACGGAAAAGCGTGTCTCTCGGCGTTAGACGATGAGACCGGTTCCGACCAGGAGCGAAATCGACGCGTCACCGACCGACGGGAGGGTTCCGTCGGTACCGTTGTTTCCGGTGCCGTTTTCGAGGGAGTCACGTTCGTTTCCGCGGTCGGTGCTAGAACCGTCACCGGCGCCGACGCCGACGGTGGAGTTGTTTCCAGTTCCGAGGGCGTCATCGACTCCGTCGCCGTTGCCGTTTCCGTTTCCATTATCGACGGAGGAGTTGTTCCCGACGCCAGAGACTCCGCCGCTGTTACCGTTTTCCGTCCCACCGCCGTTGCCGTTTCCGACGCCCGGCGTCTGGGTCGAGTTGTCCCTGCCAGGTGCTTTGACGCTCTGAAGTGAGCGTGCGACTTCCGCCACCTCGGGGCCGCCGACGTTGCTCGCCTGTTTGTCGAGTTCACGGAGATCCTCGACGCTCGTCCCAGTTTCCATGGCACGTGGTTTCGTCGTGTTGATGGCGTGTTCGAGCGAGCGAATCTGGCCGATTACCTCGCTCATCTCGGCCTGATAGCGGAGCGTGCTGATTTCACCGTTCTTCCGGGCTTCGACGAGCGACTGCTTGCGCTCGCGAAGGTCGTCCATCCGAGTCTGTATGTCGCCGACTCGCTTTTCGACGAGTTTCTTTCGTGCGGACTTGCTGTTCGTCCCGTTGTACCGGGCGACCCACAGACCGGAGTCTACTGTTCCTTCCGTTTGTGCCGTACTGACCTGCATGAACGACGAAATCTCGGCACCGAGCGACCCGTTCTGTGTGGAGGCGGTTTGCTCGTTCTGGAGCGAACTCGGGGGCATCGTCTCCGCGGGGTCGGTCGGTGCGGCAGCAGTCGGCACCGCGACGGCGAACCCGACGAGGGTAAGCGTCGCCAACAAGACGGCTCGAAGGGAATGCATCGAACGTCAATAACCACCCATTCCTTAAAAAGGCGGTAATTCGTTCGTTCTGTTCAGCGGTCGAAACGAGAGAACGAGAGACAAAGAGAGCGTTTAAAATACCATCAGGAGTGTCCTAATCGCTCGAACGAGCGGTGGGCTACGAGAACAGACATAAACGATAGAAGAACTGTTGCAAGGGGGAGCAAGAGTCCCGGTTCGTAGCGGAGTGGCGGGTGAAACGCGAATCCAGCGTTCAGGACGTATCCGTAGTCAAGCACGTCGCTCACCAGTGCCAGCCCGAGCGCCGCGACCAGCGCACCGCGAGTCGTCCGCCCGTAGTGCGGGATGAGAAACGCCTCGACGACGAACGCGAGGTGCGTAACGATGATACCCCAGTAGTCCCAGACAGCATCCGGGTCCCACGGCGGGCCGAAGTAGTCGCCGAAGCCGAGATTGAGCGCGACGAACGTCCAGATGCCGAACTTCACCAACCAGACGAACGCGAACGTGTGGAGGTAGGCCAGCGGGAGGTTCTGGGGGGCATCTGAGAGTCGCTTGCCGAGATTGGGGAGGAGCGTCACGAGTGAGGCGGTCACGAGCGCGAGCGCGGTGGGCGAGTCGGCGTAGAGCGGCCAGAGGAACGTCGGGACTTCGGGCATCGTCTCGACGTAAAACCGGATACCGACGAGCATGGCGGCGGCGTTGACGACGAGCAACCAGACCAGACTCGGCGCGTTCTCGAGATAGTAGCGGGCGTGTCGCTCCGACAGGACCATACCGGCATCCCGTAGGGAACGAGTAAAAGCACTGCTGTCACCGTCGACGAGCAGAGTACATAGACTTTTTTATATGGGGGGTTTGAACTTCCATATAAGTGTTTTGTGGAACAGCTATATGCTTATTACTCTGTGAGTGTTATTGGCACACATGTTCGAGACGTTTTCAAGCGGCTACTATCTCGGACGGTTGTACGTCGAACCGCACGAGGGAGACTACGCCGTCATGTCCCAGGACGACCACGAGCGCGTCAATCAAGCACTGTACACCTCCGGGGAGGGGGTAGAGCGTCTCGACTGGCCGCTCGTGATGAAAATCGACCAGCAACACTTCTCGGTTCACGCAGACGAACGGATACCCGAACGGACGCTCGCGGTCCCCGACTCCCTGCTGGACGGGACCCGTATCGAGAACCCTCCGGAGCTAAAAGAGGTGCTGCTCGCGAAAGCGGACCGCGTCCAACAGCTCCTGGGATTCCAGCGTCGGCACCCCGGGTTCGGAACGGACGGGGCGGTGTAACTCGAAAGCGAGATGCGGCGACGACACCGTCGCCTTCGACTCTTAATAAGGAGTTAAAGGACGCTAGTTTTACTCTACGCTCGTCGTTTCTACCGTCGAGACGGGGCGTCTCCGGGACAGCGTCGCCCGAACCGCCGTCATCCTGTCACGAAACCCGGGGCAGTCCGCATCCGGTACGCAAAAGAACGATGACATCCTACTTTCCGGTATGGTCTCGGCCGCCACGACGCTCGGCTTCCTGGTAATCATCCTCGTCAACACCGTCATCACGGCGGTCGTCATCCGGTTTTTCCGGCTTCGCCTCGCGACGCGCTGGGGAGCGGTCGTGTACACTTTGTTGCTCGTCCCGCTCGTCTACATCGCCACGACACTCGTGTTGAGTGGCGTGGTCGGCTTCGGCGGGAGCGGAATCAGGGATACGGGCACCGCGCTCATCCTCGTCTGGGTGCTGCCGTTCACGCTCGGCGTCTCCATCGACCTCTTCTGGATGCCCCCGCCCGACGAAATCGACGTTCCAGGCAAGCCGAACGGCGAACAGCAGAGTCGCTGAGGGGGCGACGGTGAGCCAACCGCCGCCCATCGCGACAGCGACCCCCTCCCAGAGGTACGCGAGTCCCGCGGGACCGGCGACGATACCCGTGAGGACGGTGCCGAAGCCGATTCGGAGCCACGGCGCCGGCGACCCACGCAACACGAACAGCACGTCCAGTACGTCGAAGACGAGCAGTGCAAAGAAGACGGCGCGCGTGCTCACTCGGATTCGACTCGACCGCTCCGGGCGCTCCGGTCGTTCGAACAGCGGGACGGTGAGACGAATCCGACTCGGCAACGAGACCGGCGGAATGCGTATCGGCGGGAGCGTGAACCCGAGTCCCGAATCGTCGTCCCTCTCTGCCATGGTGGACGTACGATTTCGAGCGTGAAAACTACTCACTTGCTCGCGGTCTACTCGTCTGCCGCTTCGGTCACGCGGTCGATGGTCGAGACGACGCTCTCGATGACTTCCTCGGGGGACTGGGTGGCGTCCACGCGGACGAATCGTCCCGGTTCTGCGTCCATCATTCGCTCGTAGTTCGCCTGCACCCGTGCTAGGAAGCCAGCCTGCTCGAACTTGTTCGTCGCACCGCTTCGCGCCGCCCCGGTTTCGGGGTCGACGTCGAGGTAGATGGTACAATCCGGCGGTCGCGTCCACGGTTTGTGGATGCCGACGATGTACTCCATCGGTCGCGTCACGTGGCCGTCCAGTGCCACGGCCTGATAGGCGTACCGCGAGTCCGAGTAGCGGTCGGAGATGACGAGTTTGCCATCGTCCAGCGCCGGTCGGACGGTGTTCGCGAGGTGGGCCGCGTGGTCGGCGGTGTAGAGAAACAGCTCCGCGATGGGGTCGGCGTCGTCGTCTTCAATAGAGCGGTCGACCGCCTCGCCGTACCACGAATCGGTCGGTTCGCGGGTGAACACCGCGTCGGGATACTCCTCTCCGAGCGTCTCCCAGACGGTGGTCTTTCCGCTCCCGTCCAGTCCCTCCAGCGTTATCAGCATACCCGGACGTTCGGGGTGAGTGGTAAAACGTTCGGGGTTTCGGGGCAAGTAGATTTACCTCCTTACGTGTACGTATCTGAAACCATGAAGATTCTCGTGACCGGTGGAACCGGGTTCATCGGCAGGAATCTCGTTCGAACGCTGGACGAGCGAGACCACGAGGTGACGGTGCTCGCTCGAAACCCGGACGAGGCGTCGCTTCCCGACGACGTCGAAGAGGCGATGGGTGACGTGACCGCACTCGCGTCCATCGAGGACGCCTTCGAAGGCCAGGATGCGGTAATCAATCTCGTCTCGCTCTCACCGCTGTTCAAGCCGCCGCGCGGACTGACACACACGAGCGTTCACCTCGGTGGAACGCAGAACGTCGTGCAGGCCGCAGAAGAACACGACGTCGACAAAATTATCCAGATGAGCGCCCTCGGTGCGGACCCGACCGGCCCGACCGAATACATCCGGGCGAAAGGGCAGGCCGAAGAGGTCGTGAAGAACTCCGACCTTCGGTGGACGGTCTTTCGCCCGTCGGTCGTCTTCGGTGAGGAAAGCGAGTTCCTCTCGTTCACGAAGAAGCTCACGCCCCCCTACCTCGCACCGCTTCCCGGGGGCGGAAAGACGCGATTCCAGCCCATCTGGGTGGGCGACTTCGTTCCGATGGTCGCCGACGGACTGGACGACGCTCACGACGGCGAGGTCTACGAAATCGGCGGCCCGGAGGTGCTGACCCTCGCGGAGGTGGGAAAACTCGTGCGTGGAGCGGACGGACAGTCCGTCACCGTCGTTCCGATTCCCATGGCCCTCGTCGGCATGGGGCTGAAAGTCGGCGAGTCGATACCGGGATTCCCGATGGGGGCAGACCAGTACCGGTCGTTGAAGTTCGACAACACAGTTCTCGACAACAACGTGACAAAATTCGGAGTCGAACCCGAAGAAATGACAACACTTCTAGATTATCTAGGGGTTATATCCGAATCGAACGATTGACAGAAGAAATGTAGTGTGGATATATCCAGACTTAAAGAGGGGTGTATGAAACGTGCCTGACCGCGATAAAATATGGCGATAATGCGGTTCAGTACGGCGAATTTCGAGACATATTGTCTTTCTACTAAATTAGTCATCACCACAAAGTTATAACCTTATTTATACTTATATTATATTAACGAAGAACTGTATCGAAAAATGAAACTCGCGATGATTGCTCTCGGTTCACCAACAACGGTGGCGCACACAGCGAAGACACCGCCCACACGACGAATCGAATCACGAGCCTCGTCCGAAAGGCTGCGCTCGGCCGTCTGACGCTCCCTTGCGAGATTCAGGGCACGGAGCGTGCACTGCTCGTAATGAGCGGTCCGCCAGAGCACCTGAACCGAAAAGGAATCGAGCGCGGTCGCAAGTGGCTCGAGGAGCAGACCGGCAGTATGGAAGTACGGGGCGGCGACTACCCGGTCAACGAACCGCACGTCGCCAGCGTCGTCTTGCTGTCGGGCGTAACGAACGTGCTGCGAATCAAGGAACTGCAGCAGGGTGCCATCGGGGCACAGGACAACATCAAAGAGATTCGACAAGAGAGCGAGACGAACCTCGAAAGTCTCGTCGAGGATGATGAGAATGAACTCGATCCGTTGTTCTAGCCTGACAGCGCTCTTCCTCGTCGTCACGCTCGCCCTCTCAGCAGTCGTTCCCGCTGCGGCGATTTCGACCGACCAGCAGGGCGTTCCGGACGACGCGGCGGTCGGTGAGAAAGTGACCGGGACGTTCACGCTAACCGACCTCTACGACGAGTACGAGCAGTGGAATCTCGCCGGCGAAACCGAACTGACCGACGTGACGTGGACCGTCACGACGTACGACCAGGCGGGGAACCAGAAGGAAAAGAAGTCCTACGACGGGCAGTCGTTCGATCACTCGCTCAGCCTCGACAGTGACGCGAGCGAGGTTCGGGTGAAGGTGACCGGCACCGTCCCCGAAGTCAAGAACTTCACCTTCGAGGACCAGCAGGCGTTCACGGTCGCCGAACTGAGCCAGTCGCGTGATGGCGGGAACAGTGACGAAATCGAGGCGTGGACGGCGAACCACCACACCGACGAGAGCAAAACGGCCCGTGAGGCCATCGACGACGCACCAAACGGTGCCGATACGTCGGATGCAGAGAGTACGCTCGACGACGCCATCACGGCCTACAACGGCGAGAACTTCGAACTCGCGGGCAACCTCGCGGACAAGGCGAAAGAGAGCGCCAACTCGGCCACGAAGCAAGCCAACGAGTCTGCCCAGACGACCAAACTGCTCATGTACGGTGGTACCGGGGTGCTGGCGCTCGTCGTCATCGGCGGGGTCGGTTACGTGAATTCGAGGAGAAAGCCTCGCCCTTTTGGGCGGGGATGAATCCGACAACGTATTCGACAACTGCCGACGATAGCAAGGCCGGATATTCCACGAGCGGTAACGTTACGCGTTTTTCTGCCGTATCTATACTCGGTAGTTCCCATCGTTCCTGATTACTGACTCGGTTTCTGGGGCGAGACGAGAGTAGCTGGCGCGGATGAGCGAATGATTCAACCAAAGACGGCGGTCTCACTCCAGTGAGAGCGCCGTCAGTCCAGCCAAGAGGCGAAGCTGTCGCTTACGCA